>CAZSUQ010000153.1:0-9301 GCA_964609935.1 uncultured Thermodesulfobacteriota bacterium
GAGCCACCCCGGCAAGAAGCGGTACCTCCATCTCCGCATGGGCTCCACACCGGAAGCGTTTGCCCACGCACTTCAGAGACCCGGCGCCTGTGTGGGATTCACCGGGCACTCCAACTTCGGTCTCGGCTCTCTGTTTTCAGACCTGCCCGACCACTCCCACATCGAGTGGGTCAACTCGGTTGCCGACTTCATGAACGTATCCAGCACGCTTGTGGGGGCTTCCTGGCCCTACCTGGTGCACGAGCAGGCCTACCCGAACCTCTGGTTCCCGGATGATGAGATCGCCGCGTACCCGGAGAATTACTGCACCCCTGTGGGCCTTCAGCGATTTCCCAACGACGACGGTGTGGGCATCTGCGAGGCCTTTGGCGAGGTTCAGGGAGAAGGGATCGATCGATTCCATTACAGGCTGACCGACCTGGTGGGGGATGCGTTTCGCCTTGTGGTGCGAGGGGGCGATGCGGACCTGCCCGATCCCCTTCGGTATGCGGTGCTCTATTATCGATCCTGCAACTCAGGTGCATATTACAGCGAGTCCTTCAACAGGGGCGTCTACTTCTACACCACCCTGGACTCCGTGATCGGGGCCCAGGACATCTTTGTGAAGGGAATCCTCTACGACATCGAGTGGAACGCGCTGAAGGTTCGACTGAACCAGCGCCAGAACAACAACGATTATTTCGATTTCACGCAGTGGGCGCCCTTTGACCGCTGTGATCCGAATTGCGAGTAACTCATCCGGACCCGGCAAACGGTCCCCTTGCAAGCAGGAGAATCCAAATGCCTGGTAAACGCACACTCCTTTTCGTGATCCTTGTCGTGGGTTGCGTGTCCGTGGCCTATGTTTTCGGAACGGTCTCCGATCACGTCACCGCGAACTCCTATGAGTCGGCTTTTGCCGAACTGAGTTCACCTGAGGCCACGACCAATCCACCACTTCAGAAAAGGTTGATCCAAAGGAGTTTCCTCGTGGAGCCTTCCTCCGGCGTTCGCTTCGTGCTGGAAAAGCTGTGGGCCGAACCCGGGTCTCGTTCCTTTGCGGACAGGCACAACCTGGAGATGGGGATTTGCACGGCCCGGGCCATCCTGGCCGAGATGCCGGTGCACATCCAGGAGGAGCTTGCCTCCATGAAACCGGGCTCCGCCTTCAGAACATCCCGGCTATTGGAAGCCATGGGCGCTTTCCGTACGCCCCTTGCGCTGGACAAGCTAAAGGAAGCCCTTTCGGACAAAAGGGGTTCCGGGCTGAGAATGGCCCTTCACGACGGCTGGCAACTGCGTGTCTGTGATGTGGCCTACAATACGCTCGTTCTCCGGTTGAGGCTCTCGCACCTCCGCTCCCCGCTGGGGAGCCACCATGGATACGAGCAGAGGGACCGCTGGATCCAGCGGCTCGAGGACTGGTTGAAGGAGAACCGTGAAGATGCGAGCCTTCGCTTCTCCTCCGGGGATGAACCCCACACCTTCTGAGCCTGCCGATTTCTCCCGGGGTTCAGGGCTGGCCCTCTGATGCTTTCTTCCCTGGCTCTGCTCGATCCTGTGCCGTCCGTTTCCGAATGACGCGGGCCGGATTTCCTCCCACGATGCTGTAGGACGGCACGGAACGAGTGACAACGGACCCTGCCGCCACCACGCTTCCCTCCCCGATGGTCACCCCCTTCAGGATCGTACAGTTGGCGGCGATCCAAACATTCCTTTCGATGGTGATCTTCCCCGGCACCTTCGGCTGTTCGCGAATCGGGACGTCGAGCGCCCTGATCTCGTGGTCTTCGGAGATGAGAGCGGTTCCGTAGGCGATACCACACTGATCCCCGATCTCCACACCTCCGTACCCGTTCACGAAAACATTGTCGTTGATGGATACGCGACGGCCGATGGAGATGTTTTCAGGAAAGAAGAAGGCTGTGCCCGCCCGGATCCACAGGGACTGAATCCTTTGGCAAAAGACCTTCAACACCGCATAGCGTGCGAATTCACCAAGGGGTGTGGGAATGAACCGCACACAGTCATAGAGAAAGATGAACAGGAAACTCTTCATGGAATAGGAGATGCTGTAGCCCCGAACCTTCCTTTTTTCCATCAGATGTCGCAGTTCCTCGATGATCATGGCCTCCCCATGTCCGCGGATTCAGCGCCTCAATCCGCGTCTCCAGGATGAATCAACACCTCTCCCTTGCTTCCGTCAACCGTAAGCATTTGCCCGGTTCGGATCCGCTTCGTTGCATTGAGCACATTGAGAACGCCTGGGATCCCGTACTCCCTGGCAACGATGGACCCGTGCGACAGTAGTCCCCCCACATCCACAACAATGGCCGAGGCGATGAGAAAGAGCGGCGTCCACCCTGCATCCGTCACCGGTGCCACCAGGATCTCCCCCTTCTCGATATGCGCGTCTCTTCGTGGATCCAGGATCACCCTTGCCCTGCCGGTGACCCTGCCGGGGTTCACGCCGAGCCCCTCAAGCAGCGTCCCTCCCGATGCATCGGCCCCCTCCATGCCGTCCTCCCCCGGCTTGATGGGTTTCGGCCTCCCCTGAAAGACCTCGGGCAGGGTCACCTGATGGTTCCAGTTCCATTCCCTTCGTCTGCGTTCGATCCGGCCGTCCCTGTGGAATCGTTCCCCCCTGCACAGAGCAATCACCTCCTCCTCGGTGAGGAAGTAGAGATCGTCCGGGCTGCCGAGGACCCCCTGTTCGTAAAGGCGGTGGGACAGCTCGAAGATCACGTTCTTCACCCCGTGAACCCCCATCATCAGGATGGCCTTGTTGTTCTCCCGTCCGGCCATGTAGGTCTGTGTCTGGTTCAGCACCCATCGGAACAGGCGCCATTTTGCATAGGACAATCTCTGTCTTGCTTCTGTTTCGGCACGGATTCTCTCGGCCGAACGTCGCTCTTCCACCTGTTTTGGATCTTCGGGATCTTCCGTGTTCAGGAGGTTCTTGATCATGGACAGCACAAAGCTCGGATCCCGATCCCAGGAAGGAAGCATCAACTCCGCCTCGTTCACGCTCCGGTACCCGTAGCGGAAGAGAAACGCGTCCAGCTTTTCTAGGAATGTCCTGGCGTCGAGGCCTTGGGCCTTTCTCAGCTCGTCGAGCAATTCTCCCGGAGGGATGCCCTGGAATAGCTCTTTCAGGTCTTTTGAAGCGGCCGCGATCCGGTAGAGTGCAAAGATCTCGCGATTGGGACGAGCCGATTCGAGCGTGGCCAGCCCGGTGACCAGCCTGGCGGCAAAGGTGCCGGACGGATCGTCCAGCCACCTGGCGCATAGCTTTCGAAGGAGTTCATAAAAGGAAACGGCAAAGATGGAGTTCTCAATGTGCAGGCTCATGACCTTCCACGCATCCTTCGGGTCGCGTTCCAGCATCTCCACAAGTTCCGACATGGACAGAGCCTGCAGGTCCAGTTGCCTGAATTCCCTGTACTCCTCTTGAACCTGATCCCTGTAAAGGGCCAGTTCCCTTGGAACACGTCGAAGCATCCGGATGGAGTTCACCAGGAACCGGGAAAACACGAACAGGGCCTTTGGGCGGAGTGCGAAACCGTCCGCGACGTCCTCTTCGAGCGCATCCCGCGGCAGAGGACGGTCAAACTCGGTGGCGGCACCGCCGGGCACCTTTGCAGCGATGTCCCGGAACAGGGTCAGGTTCAGGTGCGGCCGACCATAGAAGAATCCCAGGTAGAGATGCTCCCTCATGTCCTCGGGAAAGGGGACCCTGTGGAGACCCAGCTCATCGTTGGGTTTCCAGAACCCGTAATCCAGAGCCTTGAGACCGTAAGATGTGAGCGGTGAAAGGATCCCGGGAAGGACCTCTGAGATGTTGGCCGATGTATAGACGCATGGCGGATCACCCACCCTGGTATCGAATTCGCTTTCCCACTCGTCCGGGAGTTCTTCCTCCTCGCCCCCTGACGGGGCTGGAGCCGTTTCAAGGCCAACGATCTTCCTTGTCTGGAGGATAAAGAGTTCTCCTTCATGAAAGGCCCATTCGATATCCTGGGGGTGACCGAGGTGTTCCTCGATCCGGATTCCTGCGCTGGCCAGTTCCGTGATCTGCCCGTCCGTCAGGCAGGATTCTCGGCTCTCCTGCTCGCCCAGATCCACTCGCAGGGTACCGGACCCTTTTCCCTCGTCCAGAACGATCTTGAAATCCTTCCTGCCGATCCGACGGCTGATCTCTTTCCCATCCTGTCTGCTCAGGACGAACTGGTCCGGGGTCATGTTCCCTGATACGACCGCCTCCCCGAGGCCAAAGGCCGCATTGACCAGGAGCCGCTCCCTGTCTCCGGTCAAAGGATCGGCGGTGAAAAGAACCCCGGCAACATCGGAAGGAACCATCACCTGGACCAACGGTGCGATGACCACATCATCCGGGCCGAGCCCGAGTCTCAGTCGCGTGCTCGCGGCCCGGCCCGTCCAGACCGAGGCCCAGCACTGCAGGATCCGATGGAGGACCTGTTCGATTCCCCGGATGTGGTGATAGGTGTCCATCTGTCCGGGAAAGGAGGATCTACTGCCGTCGCGCGTCCCCACCGAGGATCGAACGGCAACGAGAGGCGACGGGCTCGTTTTCTCCCCCAGCCTGTTCCAGGCCCTTCGGATGGATGCCTCGATGGGTTCCGGGATCGTTTGTGATTCGATCCTCTCACGAATGGAAGCGGTGGTCTTTTCCAGTCCTTCAACGTCGGAAGGATCCAGGCCGGAGGCCATCCCCCGGATCTGCCCGGCAAGCCCCCCCTGTTCGAGAAAGGCCTGAAAGGCGGAGACCTTTACGCAAAAGCCCGGAGGAACGGGGAAGCCCCATCGGGTGAGCTGCCCGAGATGGGCACCCTTTCCCCCGACCTCGGCGACCTGGTCCAGGTCGATCTCATGAAAAAACGCGATGTAAGGATCCATCCTTCCTCTCTTCTACCGGCAGGTCGCCCAAAAATGTTCATCGGTTAGGGAGACGTGCCGGAGAACAGGCCCGTCTCCTTCAGGTGCGCAACGAGTGCATCGAGCTTTTCATTCACATCGGCCACCGAGATGAGGTTCATGGCATCCCGGTTTCGAACCCGCCTGCCCCATCGGGCATCTTCCACCGTAATACCGTACTCCCTGGAAAGGGCCTCCGGGTACTTGTTGACCACCCATTCCCTGCTGGAGTAGGGGCCTGTGCGCAACGGATTGCTCGTGGCATACAGGCCGATCACGGGTGTGCCCACAGCGTTCGCCATGTGGGCCGGCCCCGTGTCCGGTGCCAGGAGAACGGCCGCCGACTTCAGAACGGCCAGCAGCTCTTTCAGGCTCGTCTTCCCGATCAGGTTAACAGGCTTCCTGCTGCAAAGAGCCTCGATCCTTTCCCCAGCCTCCAGCTCAATCGCTGTGGAACCCCCGGTCAGCACCACCTGCATGCCGTGCCTTTCCGCAGCACGGTTCGCCACGGACGCATAGTTTTCAACGCTCCAGTTCCGCCAGTTGAGGCGCCTTGCCTTCACGCAGGGATTGATGGCCAGGATGGGGGCACGGGCTGTGAGCCGGCGCGCTGCGCTCTGTTCAGCCTCTTCCGGAATGGGGATGTCCCACTGGAGAAGCTTCTGCCTAAGCCCCAGGGCTTCCAGGAACCCGAAGAATCCGTCCATGACGTGCTGGCAGGGAACGGTCGCGGTCCGGTGGGTGGTGAAAAGCCATTGAAAGTCCTTGGCCCGCACCCGGTCAAACCCCAGTCTTACGGGGCTTCGTACGTGCCGGGAGGCCAGGTTCGCGCGCATGGACGCCTGCATGTGCAGGAGAACATCGAACCTGCAGCCGTCCAGATCCCTTTTCACGTCCCTGTAGGCAGCCCGGCCCCTGGACTTGTCGAATACGATGAACGTCACGCCCGGAATGTCCCCTACGAGGCCATGTTCCACCTTTCCAACGATCCACGTGATCTTCGTCGTGGGCCAATGCGCCTGAAGGGTTCGAACCACGGGCACGGCGTGGACCACATCACCGATAGCAGACATGCGCAGGAGGCAAAGGGACTGCGGAGGGGCTTCCAGGATCGGTTTCATCATACCTTGGTAACGTCCCTTCAGGCTCCGGTCAAGGCCGCAGGCTCCCAGAGGCAGGCAACAGGTCACAGAAGGCGAATCGGTTTTCCCTCAAGACCACCTCTCCCCGCCTTGCCTCGATCCTTTTACGGAAGATCGGCCCATTGTATACGTAGGAATGAAACTCCCCGTTTTCTCCACAGGGATCCACCCTTTCCGGCAGCATGGCAAGGAAGTTTTCGTCGAACTTCTTCCCCACAAAGGACTCGTCCAGGTAGTTCGTGTCCACACAGGTCACATCCGCCTCGAAGCCAAGGCGGATAAAGGTGCGGGCAAGGTCCCCTGTGTCCCTGTTCCACAGGGGGAAGACGCCCTGCATGCCCACCCCCTGAAGCTTTGATTCCCGGTAGGCACGCAGATCCTCCAGGAAGATGTCGCCGAACAGGACGAAATCCACCCCTCGCTGCTTGTACGCCTCCAGAACCTCTCTCATCCTCGATTCGTATTCCTCATTGGGCGCACCTGTGGAAAGAAAGATCTTTTCCAAGGGGAGTCCCAGGGCGTCGGCCTGCTGTTCAAGCAGGATTCTCCTGACGCCGTGCATGCAGGTCCTGTCGTACTCCTCTGTGAGGGTTGTGAGGAGGGCCTTCACTTCGTACCCACCTGTGTGCAACACCTCGTGCAGGGTCATGGCACTGTCTTTTCCTCCAGACCAGGAAAGGATCGCTTTCTTCATCTACGCTTCAACCCTGGCCCCCATCCTTGGAGGCATCTCTCTGTTCCCGCAGCTTCGGGGGCTTCAATCGGGGGGTGTCGATCCAACCCTTGGGGAATCTTGACATCAACTCTTCATCGACAGGTTTATCCAGCATGACAAAGCACTTGTAGGTAATCCCCAGCAGCTGGTCCTCAATGAACCGTTGAAATTCGTTGAACACCTCTTCCTGGTCCAGCCCTTTTGGCAAATGATGGGGCCCTTCGGTGAGGATAACGATCCGGTTGAATGGAAGGGGGATCATGGTCCTGTCCCAGGTCTTCAGCAGGATCCGTCTCTTGCACCAAACGCGGGCTACATAAATAGGCGAACCGATCTTCATGGCCATGACGATGGCCCCGCTCTTCATTCGATAGGGGGGCCCGGAAGACCCGTCCACCGTGATCCCCACCCCCGGCCTGTCCACCTGAACGAGGTACCGTGTAAATTCCTCCAGGATCTTCCTCCTTCGGCTCTCCCGCTTACTCGATCCCCCCCTGAACACGGTGTAGTTGGATCGATTCAGCAGGCTCGTAATCACCTCGCCCGAATCCCCCACACTCGCGATCGTGTGGACATGGGGCTTTCGATAGACCCAGGGAACGCAAAAGACATCCTGGTGCCATGTAGTGGCCACAAATTTGTACGGGGGATTCTCCAGCGCCTCCTCGAGACGGCAGCTTTGATCCACGACCTTGCTCGTGGCCCAGACAAACCGGAAATAAGCGAAATAGATAGATGGCACCGTATGCGCGGCCATCCAGACCAGGGCCTTCTTCAATCGGCGTTTCAAGCTCAGTTTCTTCTCTGTCATGGCCCTTGCATCTAAAGAGGTGGGAAATTGATTCTCATGGGGTTGCGGATCGAAATCTCAGCATATCTTTCGCATAAGGAAAGTCAATCTCTGCAGGATCGGTCATGGAAAAACAGGAAGAGGGGAGGCGGCAGCTTTCGGTTCAGGCTTCACGTTTTGTCCAGGTTCTCGATCTCCTTGGTGAACTTCCTGATGATGCCCTCTTTCCTTCTTCCTTTTGACGATTCAAGTTCTTTGAGGAGGTTTTCGTCTCTCTTCCCGAAAACCTCCTTGAAGCGTTTTGCCAGTTCCTTCTTGGAATATTCGAGGCTCAGGTCAAAGAGGATCTCCAGCTTGATTTCCGCGCATACGGGGTGGTAAAGGAAGGTTTTTCCATCATCCCGGTCCTTGCCTATGGGTTTGAGGATCCCGTCTTTTGTGTATTTTCGCACCTTGTAGATCGATATCTCATTCGCTTTGGCCAGTTCTTTCACGGTCATATTCGCACTCATGACACCTCCTTTCCGTGCGGATCACACGACGAAATATGGCGATATTTCGAGTTTCCCATTCAAATAAACCTGTTTTCATCTTCCCCCTTTTTATCGTATCTTGCCTGATCGTTCTTACTAATAACTAGATATAACTGATAATTAACTGAATGTAAAGATTATTATTTATAATGAATAGTAATAATCTTTATTTGACCTTATTATCGGTTTATTATCTATTTTTCTGGTTGTTGCCGATCCCGACCTCCTCTAATCGCTGCTCTCGGAACTTGGCGATGGAACATAAACCAGAATAGCCTATGACTGGGATTTCAGCCCCATGGGCACTTCAGGGACGAAATTCGAAATACAGAAAGCGAAGGGATTTCGGACGAAAGACGGTTTTTTCATGATTCCAAAGACCAAAAAACCAAAAAAGGAAGGGGGAGAAATGGCTATTCAATTCGTCGAACGGTCCGGCCGGGAAGGAATCCGTCGCGTTGCACGACTGAGGGGGATCGAATTCGAAATCTCTCAAAAAAGGGGGGCTAAGATTCGCGTTTTCGGCATCGGAGGTGCGGGTGTGAATGCGGTGAACACCATGATCGATTCCGAACTCACGGATGTGGATTTCATCGCAGCCAACACGGACATCCAATCCCTCGAAATCAGCCTGGCAGCCTTGAAGATCAAAATGGGTGAATTGATTACCCGCGGCCTGGGTTCCGGAGGAGATCCCGAGATCGGCCGAAGGTCGGCCCTGGCAGATCGAGACCAGATCCGGGAGGCCGTGGACGGAGCGGACATGGTCTTTGTCACAGCAGGCATGGGAGGCGGCACCGGTACCGGTGCGGCGCCCATCATCGCAGATGTGGCCCGTGAGTGCGGTGCGCTCACCGTGGCGGTGGTGACAAAGCCCTTCCTTTTTGAGGGGAGTGTGCGAATGAGGCAGGCAGAAGAAGGGATCAACCAGCTCAAGCGAAGCGCCCACACGCTCATCACCATCCCGAACCAGCAGCTTTTCCGCGTGACCACCAAGAAAACCACCTTTCGCGATGCATTCAAGATGGCGGACGAGGTTCTGGAGAATGCGGTGAAAGGGATCTCCAAAATGATCACCGTGCCCGGGCTCGTCAACGTAGATTTTGCCGACGTGAAAACCATCATGAGTGAAATGGGGATGGCCCTCATGGGCGAGGGCGTTGGGACCGGAGAAACCCGGGCCGTGGATGCGGCCGAAAAGGCCATC
>CAZSUQ010000154.1:0-9297 GCA_964609935.1 uncultured Thermodesulfobacteriota bacterium
TTGTTGTCCATGAAGTACTGCTGGATGTCGCCCATCATCTTCAGGGCAAAGTCGATGGAGAAGATACACGTGTTCTGTCCCTGGTCCTCCTTGAGGATGTCGGCCTGCACCGTGCCGCGCACGTTCTCCAGCACCCGGCCGCGGATGTTCCGAAACTCGTCCTCCGTGGGCTCCCGGCCCTGCTCGGCCCGGAACCGGTCCACCTGCTGGTCAGCGGCCGTGTTGAGGAACATGGCCAGCATCATGGGTGCCGGGCCGTTGATGGTCATGGAGACCGACGTGGTGGGTGCGGACAGATCGAACCCGCCGTACAGGACCTTCACGTCGTCCAGGGAGCAGACGCTCACGCCCGAGGTGCCCACCTTGCCGTAGATGTCCGGCCTTTCGTCCGGGTCGTAGCCGTACAGGGTGACCGAGTCAAAGGCCGTGCTCAGGCGCTTGGCGTCCGAGTGCTCGCTCAGGAGCTTGAAGCGCCGGTTGGTCCTGGCCGGGTCGCCCTCACCGGCGAACATGCGTGTTGGGTCCTCACCCGTGCGCTTGAAGGGGAACACGCCCGCGGTGTAAGGGAAGTGGCCGGGAAGGTTCTCCTCGCGCAGCCAGCGATAGGTTTCCCCAGGGTCCTTGAACCCCGGGAGGCAGACCTTGGGGTTTTTCTTGTGGCAGAGCGACTCGGTGTACAGGGGCACCCGGACCTCGTGATCCCGGACCTGGTACACGAATTCATCCCCGCTGTATGCCTCGCGTGTCCCGGGCCACTCGTCCAGAAGCCGGGTCGTCTCCGGATCCAGGGCCTCCTCGGTACGGCCCAGCTCCTCCTTGAGCCGCTCGACAGCCCCCTTGCCGCCGCCGGTCTCGTCCGCCTCGGCCAGGGCACGGGCAGCCTCCCTGAGGTGCCAGGCCTTGCGCACTTGATCCGCCTGCTCCTGCGTGCGCTGGTGATAGGATCGCACCGTTTCCGAGATCTCTGAAAGATAGCGGTTGCGTTCCGGCGGGATGATGATCGTCTTGGAGGTGGACACGCGGGTCTCGGTGCGCGGCAGGCTCGAGGGGAACTTGCGGCCGGTCTTCTCCTGGATGCGGTCCAGGAGCGTGTGATACAGGGCGGTCACCCCGTCGTCGTTGAACTTGGAGGCGATGGTCCCGAATACCGGCATCTCCTCAGGGGATTCTCCGAACTGATTTAGATTGCGCTGCACCTGCTTGCGCACGTCCCTTACCGCATCATCGCCCCCGCGCTTCTCCACCTTGTTCACAGCCACCAGGTCCGCGTAGTCGAGCATGTCGATCTTTTCCAGCTGGGAGGATGCGCCGAATTCCGGGGTCATCACGTAGATGGACACGTCCACCAGGTCCACAACAGCCGTGTCTCCCTGGCCGATGCCCGCGGTCTCCACGATGACAAGGGCGAACCCGGCGGCCTGGACGATGCCGATGGACTCGGCGAGCGCCTCGCTGATCTCGTTCTGCGCGCCGCGCGTGGCCAGGGAGCGCATGTACACCCTGGGGTTGCCGATGGCGTTCATCCGGATCCGGTCGCCCAGGAGCGCACCGCCCGTCCTGCGGCGGGAAGGATCCACGCTCAGGATGGCAACCGTGGCCTTCCTGTCGTCGTTCAGGAACCGGAGGATCAGCTCGTCCGTGATGGAGGATTTGCCCGCGCCGCCCGTGCCGGTGATCCCCACCACGGGCGCCTTTCCCTTTGCGAGCCTCTTGTTCAGCTCCTCCCTGAGTGGGGCCAGGTGCCCGTTCTCCTGTGCCTTGGCCACCTCCACCAGGGTGATCAAGTTGGCCACCTTCCGCTTGTTCTCCGGGCTCAGCTCCTTGAGGTCCAGGTCGGGCCGTTCCGTTACCAGGGGGTAGTCGATGCTCTTTACCAGGTGGTTGATGATGCCCTGCAGGCCCAGGCGGGTTCCATCCTCGGGGGAGTAGATCTTGGCCACGCCGTAGGCCTCCAGCTCCCGGATCTCCTCCGGCACGATCACCCCGCCCCCACCGCCGAAGACCTTGATGTGCCCTGCGCCGCGCTCCCTGAGCAGGTCCACGATGTACTTGAAGAACTCGATGTGCCCGCCCTGATAGCACGAGATGGCCACGGCGTGGGCGTCTTCCTCCACGGCAGCGTCCACGATTTCCTGGACCGAGCGGTTGTGCCCGAGGTGGATCACCTCCGCCCCGGTGGCCTGGAGGATCCGGCGCATGATGTTGATGGCCGCGTCGTGGCCGTCGAACAGGGATGTGGCCGTGACCACGCGTACGGAGTTGGTGGGCTGGTATACCTCTGCCTCAACGCCTCCTTCGGCCGCCATCTCGTCCCCCCTTCAGTGATTCGGGCCCGTGAGTTCCTTCATGATCAAGGCCGTCTGGTGGTTGATGTAGTCCTCAATATCAAAGTTCTTCCGGAAGAACCAGCGCCGGAAGGTCCACATGTGACCCAGCACGGTGATGTTGTGGGCCATGAGATCCAGGCGCTCTCCGTCCGGGGCATCGATCCCCATCTCGGCCAGGAGCCTGACGATGGCCGTTTTGAACAGGGCGGTGATCTCCACCTCTTTCTCCAGGACCTTTTTCTGGTAAGGGGAGGGCAGGGACTTGGTTTCCTGGTACATGAGCAGGATGTGATCGCTCATCCGGTCACACACCAGGAAGTACTCCCGGATCACCCCGGCCAGAGCCTCCTTGCCCCCCCTGGCGTGGCCCAGGACCTCCTGGACCCCCTTTTCCACCTCCCCGTGAATGGCGATGCAGACCAGGTAGAGCACGTCCTCCTTGGTGGCCACGTACTCGTAGAGGCTGCCGATGCTCATGGCCGCGGCCCTGGCGATCTGACGGGTGGTCGTCTTGTGAAAGCCCTTTTCAATGAAGAGCTTCACGGCTGCGTCCACGATCTGCAGCCGTCTTCGTTCCACCAGGGCAGGGTCCTTGACCTGGGTGGGTACTTCGGCGGCTCTCTGTGTGACAGGGCCCATGGCTTATCCAAGTAAAATTGTTGATATTACAGAAAAAAACAAGCATGACTGAGCGCTCGCTCACTTTTTATTTTACTCATTAATGCTTTGCTTGTCAATAATATCTCGAGATAATATCTCGAGATCTGAATTTTCTAGAAAAAAACCTAAAATGACCATTTCAACTCCACGATATTCATATTTACTACATATCAATGTGAGCAGGTTTACGGCGTGGCCCTCTGGCCGGACGAGACCGGTGCGGACACGCTGGCGCAATGGTATCCCTTCACCACCCTCTTCGTGGACATTGGCATGCCTCTGTTCGACCTGCTCCTCTAGCAGCATGCATCGAGCAGACTTTTAGGAGAGAAGCTTCATGAGCTCGGCCAGGGTCTGGCCCGCAGGTCCGAGGAAGTGAAAGTCACTGAAGCCGGTCATGCCGGTGGGCTCCATGCCGAACTCGGCGATGAGCGCGCCGTGTTTCTTTGCAAGCTGGGGGATGGAGGCTGCCGGGTAGACCACCCCGGATGTTCCCACCACGAGCATGATCTCACAGGTTTCCGCCTCTGAAAGGGCCTCTGCAAGGTCGGCCTGGGGAAGGGACTCCCCGAAGAAGACCACGTCCGGCCGTGTGGTCCCGCCGCATTCTGCGCAGCGGGGCAGGACCTCGCGAAAGGCGCGGACCAGGTGCCGCCGTGTGGGCTTCACCCCGGCGAGGGTCTCCCGGACCGTTTCCATGTCGGTGCGGGACATGGACCTTCTTGCTTTGCACTTGAGGCAGCGGAGCCTGTACAGGTCGCCGTGGAGCTTGATGACCCTGCTGTTGCCCGCCTCTTCGTGCAGGTCGTCCACGTTCTGGGTGATCACTGCACGCAGGTGCCCGCGTGATTCCAGGGAGGCCAGTGCCCGGTGGGCAGGGTTCGGCTCGGCCTTCACAAAGGTGGAGACCACCTCTGTTCCGAATTCCCGGATCTTCGAGGGGCGCAGGAGGAAGACACCCAGGATGCCCGGGATGTTCGCATAAAGGGAGGGGCTGTATCGCTCCCACACGCCCCCCTCGCCTCGAAAGGTGGGGATCCCGGACTCTGCAGAGATCCCGGATCCCGTGAAGGCCACTACCCTCCGGGAATCGGCGATCTTCCGGGCAAGCCCGGCCAGCGCATCGTCCATGGAGATCTTCCGGGATTCAGTCTTCGGTCTTTTCGGGATTTTCTTCTTTCAGGTCATCAAGGTCCCGGTAGCCCACGGCCCAGTAGATGTCCGCAGGAACAAGGGGAAGGGCGGGCGGATCCACGTCCATGAGCCGGTCCTTCTTGTCTTCCGGCATCTCCACCGTTACGGAATGCACGATGGCAAAGGGGAGGGCGGTCCTCCGGAAGAGCCTGCGGGGGATCCCGAAGCCGAAACGCACGTGATGTCCGCCGGCTATGACGATCAGATGCTTCCCCTTTCCCTCCTCGCTCTTCAAGTAATCCGCAGCGGTCTGCGCCATGGTCTCGTCCCACAATGCCTGAATGCGGAGGAACTTATCCTTGTCGGGGTTTCCCATGGGGTGGCCCTCGAGGATGCTCAGGGCCGATGCCCTGTAATAAGGGTCCTCCAGGTCCATGTCCGGAACCCTGCTTGCGATTTCAGGGTCGAGTTCGTCCAGAGCATGGTCGCGCACCGCCTTTTTGATGTCGTCATCCGTGTTCAGGGCAAGTAACGGGACCTTGTTGTCGCGGGCGAAGTGAAGGATATCTTGATAATAGGGAAAGTTGTGACCCCAGTTTCGAACCCACAGGTTTCGAAAAGCCTTTTCCTCCAGCTCTCCCTGGATGTAGGCGTCTGCCATCTTCTGGGCGTCGTTGGATAGCATTTCCAGTCCAAGGGCCACCTCGCCGTCGAGCCTTTCATACAGGCCTTTCAGAATGATGAGCTCAACCTCGTGATCGTCCAGGTTGTCGTGTGTTTCACCGATGTACACCACGGGATAACGGGAAAGGTAGTCGAGTAGTTCGCCCTGTGTGAGGATCCGGCCCGTGGCGAGGTGAAGTATCTGGCCCTTTTCCAGGTGATTGAGGTCCATGTACGGAGAGGCCAGGTGCATGGGGGGTTGCGTGGTTGCACACCCGGCAACAAGGAGGAGCAGCCCGAAGATCCCGTGTTTACGCCGCTCGCAGCAAAAGGCTTCAACCCATATGCGGGCCAGGCCTGTAACTCTGCGAAAGGCGAAGTGGGCCATGAGATTTTTCTCCGTGCGTTTTCCGGCAAGATTGCCGGTTCTTTTGGCAGTATAGGGAGAACAAAAACGGTTGACAAGGAAAACGGCAATCCATAAATAGCTATGTTTCGGAAGCGTCTTTCAATAGAGTGCTGTTAGGGGAAACAGGTACGAAAAAGGCGGATTGGTATTCCCTGTTCAGGTGGAGAAGGGCTCCACACTGGCTGGTCCTGGCGGCCGGACTCCGGTTCTCGGACATCCTCACGGACTGGTCCTATCTCTGGTTCTGCTCGGATGTGACCTCCCTGGGCCGCATCCTCCTCTTTTCCGCTTCCCCTGCAAACCTGGTCTGCGCACTCTACCTCATGCACGCCTACCAGAGGATGAATCACGGCACCGCAGTTACGCATAACCACTGAGTCAATTTCTTGAAGGATTCGGATCCGGCCAAGGTCCAGGGCGCGAGGTGTCCCTTACATTCGTTGCAACGACACGGGCCGAGCCCGGCGCAGTAGATGGGGTTATCCTTCGCAGGATCAGGCTTCCTTGAGCTTGTATCCGTGGGTCTCGAACATGATCCGGGCCGTTTCCCGGGTTGAGTATTGGGGCTCGAACCCGAGCAGTTCCCTGGCCCGTGTGAGGTCCAGGACCCAGGGATAGGCCATGTAGTCCACCAGGCCGGGCGGGGCCTCCATGATCAGGTTGAGCTTCCACAGCAAAGACGAGAGCGGGTACATGATCCACCTGGGGACCTTCAGCGATTTCTTCCCCACCATGGCACCCAGGGCCGACAGCCGCAGGGCGCCCGAGCCTGCCACGTTGAATGGACCCTGAACCTTCTTTTCGATGAGCAGCGTGAACAGCCTGGCCACGTCGTCTTCGTGCACGAGCTGGAGCTCGGGGTCCAGGCCGTCCGTGAGGGGCACAACGGGCAAGGACTTCAGGAACCGGGACAGGTAGTTGTCCACGTTGGGGCCGTAAACCACCGAAGGCCTCACGATGTTGAAGATCACCTCCGGGTTCCGCTTCATGAAGTCGGCAAAGTGCGTCTCGGTGAGCCCCTTGTGGTGTGCGTAGCTCATGTTGGGCGGGAAGAGGCGAATGGGGTCGTCTTCCTTGAGCGGGACCGGGTTGTCCGGCCAGGCGCCGTAGGCCGTACCGCTGGAGGCTGCGATCACGTGAGGGACCTTGAGCTCCTCGCAGATCCGGAGGATGTTCAGGGTTCCGTTCACGTTGATGTCATACATCTCCTTTTCGTCGTGGATGGGATCCACCACAAAGGCAAGATGGACCAGGGCCTCCACATCCTGCCCCTTCCAGAAATCCATGAGGGCCCGGTCCCGGATATCCTTGCTCTCAAAGGTGAGCTTGGTTGACTGGATCGTGGGCTCGCGCACGTCGGTGCCGAGGATGCGGGAGCAGCCGTCACGCTGTTCGAGATGTTCGATCAACCGCTGCCCGATGTATCCGCCTGCCCCGGTAATGGCTACGGTTCCCATGACATTTCCCCCCCAGGTTGGATTTGTGATTCTAGGTATAAGACGATCAAGATTTTTGTGTCAACATGAGCAGGAGCAGGGAGAGGAGGTAGAAGCCCCCGGCCAGCAGAACCAGGGCGTGCATTCCAAAGGCCATGGTGCCGTACTCGATCCATCCGCCCAGCACCGAGCCCAGGATGTTGGCGCCGATGGCCGGTGCCGCAGCCTCGGCCATGCTGAAGGAGCGTGCAAAGACCAGTCCTGCAAAGTAGACCGGTGAAAGGATCAGCAGTCCGAAGATCAGGGCCATGCCGATCCCTTTGCCCAGGATCATCCCGGGCTGAAGCCACCAGCTCAAGCCCAGGCTCACGCCGAGCAGCGTGTAGGCAAGCCAGTAGGGAACCCTGCCGAGGGCCATGACCGTGAGGTTTGCGCACACGATGAGGAACAGGACGATGGCGATGGTCACCGCGGACACGATCCAGGTGGTCCCGAAGAGGAGGGCGAGCCGGTTGATGGCGTTCACCTCCATCAGCAGGAACGCGGACCCGAGGAAGAAGAGGTGCCCGTGGTAGCCGCTGAATCGTCCGAAGGGCATGCCGCAAACCTTGAGCACCACCACAGAGGCAATGGCCAGGCAGGCCACCACCGGGAGGTAGGCCCTCGGGACCCCCCGGCGGGGAAGGTAGAGATAGGGCCAGTTGTCCGTGGGCACATCGCTGTCAAGGGCAGGAGTGGCAGGGTGCAACGGTTGCGGCTCTTTTTCCGCCACCCCTACAAAGGTCTCCCACACCCCGTGCCTGGCAACCTTGACGGGGCCCTCAAAGGTGGCCTGCATCATCTTTTCAAAGCGGTCCCGGAACCACGCACGGTAGGTGGCTGCCAGGATGATCAGGCGCCCGCCCGGCTTGAGGAGCTGCTTTGCCTCGGCCAGGCTCTCCATGGTGAACACGTAGTTGTCCAGCCGGACGCTGGACATGCCGAGCTGTGTGTGGGAATCGAGAAGGCCGAACACCACCACATCATAGGACCCCCTGGGCAGGTAGCGAAACGCATGGCGAGCATCGTCAACGGTCACCCGGACGCGCGGGTCCGCATAAGGTTTCTCCGGGTGGTTACGCCGTCCGATCTCGATGATGGCCGGGTCGATGTCCACGGCGTCCACCCGGTCGGCTCCTGCGTGCAGCGCGGCCGCTACGTCGTTCCCCATGCCCGAGCCCACGATGACGACACGCTCAGGCCTTGGAATGCCCTCATACACGGCATCGTAGATCTTGAGCTGTGATACACGCGTGGTGGTGAGGTCCGCAGCCACCTGGTAGAACACGTCCGAGATTTCCAGCAGGTAGGCATTCTCTTCTTCCCGGTTCTCTCCGGGCACGGAAACAGGATGGCCCACGAGCTTCTGGTAGCACGACCAGACGGTCTCCCCGTAACCCGGGAAAACGGCTGCACAGTTGAGCAGGATCAGTCCCAGCGCAGCCGGTCTCCAGAACCGGCGCACGATCCACCACAGAAGGGGCGCAAGCCCCACCGCAAACCAGACCCAGGGCGGGGTCTCCAGGTAGCTCAGCCCGGTGAAACCGAGGATTCCGGCCAGGCTCCCGAGAATGTTGATGGTGTAGCCGGGCAGCCTGGCCACCTGGTCGAAGGCGGCGCCCATGAGCCTGCCCAGCTGCGCAAAGAGCAGGGTGATCACCACCAGGGTGATCACACAGAAAGCGGCCATGATGGCCTGGCTGAACAGCACCTGGCCTGCGGTCCTCTCTGCTGACAGGACAAGGTCACCCAGGATGTGTTCCGTGCTCCCGATGGCGGCGTGCTTTCCAAGGACGCTGCTCATCACGATGGAGCCTGCGGAAAGGAACACCGACAGCGGCGTGAGCCAGAGCAGGAAGGTGAAGGCGTTGCGCGGGGTTCCTCCGGAAAGGAAGCAACCCAGCCCGAGCCCGAGAAAGCAGGCGATGAGGGGAACGTTCTTGTAAAAGGAAAAAACCCTCATCTGCGAGCCGCAGTAGCGGATCAGCATGAGCTCCACGAACAGAACCACGAAGCTCACGATGAACAGCGTTACATAGGGCCGCCGGGCGTAGGCGTCTGTGTTTGCCACGCTGGAGAGTGTCGACTCCGCTTTTTCGAGCGCGGGCCCGAACCTGCGCACGAGTGCCGTGAAGAGGATCCCGCAGAGGAGGAGTGCCACGGCCTCCCATGCGGCGATGTGGAGTCCGGGCATCATGTATGCGGGCGTGTTGCCGGCCGTCTTCACAAAGATCGCGCCGAACAGGATCCCTGTACTGACGATGAGCGAAAGAACGGTCCAGATCTTGACTTGAGATGGCAAGAGAATTCTGCTTTCGAACCGGTTGTTCGAGGATTTCTTTTCCTCGGGATTGATCGTCCTGCTGATGGCTGTCGAGCGATGATTCTATCCTGTTGCGTCCACAGACCTCAAGACTCCCTTCGGATTAAGCAACAGCTTCACAGGATCGATATTCGTTGAGTTATTCTTGACCGTAGTTGACTCCCCCCCTATACTTGACGCCGGGCCAACGGCGCTTTCACTACACGATACGAAAATACGCGGAGGGGAGAGAATAAATGGGGGATTCCGTGGGGTTTGACAACGAAAAATACCTGGAGGAGCAGCCCAGCGCGAACCTGGAACGTG
>CAZSUQ010000155.1:0-9283 GCA_964609935.1 uncultured Thermodesulfobacteriota bacterium
TCCCAGCACATAAGGAACAATGCTGCTTTTAGGGTCCAGGTCGAGATTGAAGAAGAGGATCTTGATCTTGACGCGTACCCGGAAGGTCTGCAGGAGATCCTCACCGGTACCTCCCGCGTCCTCGGGGATCTTCCAGTAACCGTAGGCAAAAGGCTTGTCCGCGTCCGGGAAGCCGGTTGTATACCCTTCTGCCTTTATCTGTTCCGTGATCTGGCTGTCCTGTTGAATCAGGGTGTAGTTCACATAATCCTGGTCGGCATGCTGAGGAGGGGACTCCGGTTTCATCAGATAAGCCCATCCGCGTCCCTTGGAAACAGGGTCCGTGACCTCGACCTCCAGGGCCTTGGTGAACCCCTGGGGGACGGAATCCCCGGAATACCTGTGGCCGGTGTCCCTTGCCATGAAGAGAAGCTGGTAACGGCCTTGCAGACGGTCGGGATATTTCTCATTGGGAAGGAAGTCATAGACCGCTTTTTCCATGACGCGGTTGACGTAGCCCGGGATGACCAGGCCGTCCTCATCGATGAAATCGAACTGGAAGGGGATGGGATGGAACCCATCCGGAGAATAGGCGTATAGCGACACTGCGTTGAGCCTGTCGCCGTCGAACATCCCTTTCAGATCCGTACCCTCGATGAGCATGGGGTCGCGGTTCCTCTGAAGAGAATTTCCTTCCTGCAGTCCTGAGGGGGGCTTGCCCTGATTCTCCGACTCCTCGCCGGATGCATCCGTGAACCCGGGCATGAGCAAGGAGATCCACGCAAAACCAAGGGTCAGAAATAAAACAAGGGCCGCGCTTGCCGCGGGGGAGTTCTTCACATGAAGGAATCGGAAAGGGTGTCCTTTCCTGCTTCTATATGGATTGTGTCCGCTCGTGTTCACGCCGTTCTGCATGATCTCTCATCCCTCCTGTTGCACGAAAAATTTCTTTATTACAAGTAATGGATTTCCAGGGGATTTGCAAACAGGAGGGGTGTGAACCTGTCCCGCACATGACTGTTGAATCCGGGTTTCACTTCTAAGATCCTTTGCTCCATCCCTTCTTGGGTCAACGGCCCGTCTGAGGCGTCAAGGTTTTTTTACATTTCCTTGCCTGGAAGGAGCCACGCCACAGAGAAGAGACGTTTCACGGCCTCTTGTAACGGGCCTTATCCAGGGTCGGACTCCTTTGGCACGGATGTTGCCATTCAAACCGGACCAGGGAGAATCGATCTTTGGATAGACCGCGGGCGGCAGAGGTCCTGGAGTGAACCGATAAAGAAGCAGGAGACACTTTCATGAAACCCTCCCCTTGTTCGTCTCATCCCGTAGGGTCCACACTATGGGAACTCGCGGAGATCGTACTGGATGAAACGGAAAAGTGTTGCTTCGAAGAGACCCTGGTTCAGGAGGTGACCAACAGGGTTCTCTCCCGGCTCATCCGGAATCATGTGAGGAACATGAGAATCGTGTCATCAGGCAATCAGGCAGAGGGATGTACCGAACCGTAAGTCCCTAAAGAGATTGATTTGCGTAAAGCTGAACACACGCGAACAGGCGCAAGACCCGCCGGACGAGAGGCATTGCCTTCCGTGGGTCTCCATCAACCCATGTCAACAGATACGCATGAAGCATGCTCCTTGCCGAACACCACCGTTCTCATCGTGGATGATGAACCGGCGAGCCTGAATCTGCTGCAGCGAACCCTGAGAGGGGCCTATCGGGTATTAAGGGCCATGGGGGGATCCGAAGGCCTGGACGTTATGGAAAGACATGCCGTCTCCGTTGTGGTTGCAGACCAACGAATGCCGGGCATGACCGGCGTGGAGTTTCTTACCGAGACCTCACAACGGTTTCCGAACACACAGCGAATCCTGATCACCGGCTATACGGACAGGGAAGGGTTGATCGATGCCATCAATGCAGGAAGGGTTTATGGATATGTGGCAAAGCCCTGGCATCCAGACGTCCTGCTTTCCATGTTACGAAGAGCGGTGGATACCCACCACTTGATCTGCCTCAAGGACCACCTGTTGAAAGATCTCCGGGAAAAGAACAGGGATCTGGAGAGACTTCTGGAGGAGACGCGAATCCTCCAGGAGGAGAAGGTGCAATCGGAACGATGGGCCACCCTCGGGAAGATGGCCGGCATGGTCGCCCACGATCTGAGAAATCCCCTGGCAGCCATCCGGTGCCAGGCAGGCCTCGCGCTGGAAGAGGTGCGTCTCGAGGATGGAAGCGAGCGAAGCCTCCTCTGTTTGCTTCGGCAGGTGGAACGGATGAACCAGTATATTGATCAACTGTTGCTCTTTTCCAAGCCGGACTCGTCCAGGGCGGAATTTCGTCCTTACGAGGTGAAGGCGCTTGCGGCTGCCCTTGGGGAGGCCTTTGCAGAGCGATTCCGGCAAACGAAGATCCGTTTCGAAGCGAGGTTGCATTATACCGGGACATGCCGAATGCAACCTGCTCGGATCTATCGAGTCCTGGAAAATCTGTTGAAGAATGCCTTGGAGGCGACAGGTCAGGGCGGGCGGATCCTGCTTGAGACAGGGGAGGTGTCTGGCGGGTCTGTTTTGATAAGGGTCGTTGACTCAGGGCCTGGTATACCCGTCGAGGCCCGGGAGGGACTCTTTGAGCCCTTTGTGAGCCTGAACAAGCCCAGCGGGACAGGTCTGGGACTGGCCATCGTGAAAAAGATCGTGCAGGAACACGGGGGGCAGGTGTGGATTGAAAAGGGTGAATACGGTGGGGCCTGCTTTACGATTCGCTTGAATCAGGGTGTCCATCAAGCCCGCGCAGAAGGAGATGGAGTCGAGCATGAGAGGACGAAAGAAGCTGGGAGAGTTGCTCCTGGAGGGAGGTTGGGTCAAGCGGGATGATGTGGAGAAAGCACTTCAAGAACAACAGGGGTGCGAGGAAAAGATCGGCAGGATCCTGGTGGAGAAGGGGGTTGTCTCCGAGCGCACCCTCCTGGAGGCCCTTTCCCATCAGCTGTGCGTGCCCATGGTGGAGATCGGAGAGGCCATGGAGGACCCGGAGGTGATATCGCTGATCCCGTACGCTGTGGCCAAACAGTATCGTGCGCTTCCCTTGAGGCGGACCGAAAAGATCCTTCATGTGGCCATGGCGGAACCTCAGGACCAGGAGGCGATCCAGGCCCTGCAGTTCGCCATCGGGATGCGCATACAGGCCGGCCTGTGCTCGGACAGGGAGATCGATATCGCCATCGAGCAATATTACGGTGTGGAGGAGGTGGTGGACAAGATCGTCCGTAACGTAGCAAAAGAGGCCAACCTTGAGGAGGTGGAAACGGATGTGATTCCTGACCCGGATCTTCGTGATGATGGATCCGGGGTCCGGAGAAAAGGAGAACAGGGGCCCTCCTCGGTTGCGCCCATTGTCCGGTTCGTTCACCTGATCCTCCTGGAGGCCGTTCGCAAAGAAGCCAGTGATATTCATTTCGAGCCGGGCCGCAAGGCTCTACAGGTACGATTTCGCCTTGATGGGGTTCTCAGACAACGCATGTCCATCCCCAGGTATCTTCAGCAGTCCGTGCTCAGCCGCCTGAAGGTTATGGCTCGAATGGACATCGCCAACAAGCGAACACCGCAGGACGGCGGTATACGGTTCCAGGTGGAAGGAAGAAGGCTGGATCTCCGCGTGTCGAGCCTGCCCACCTTTTTCGGGGAGAAGATCGTTTTGCGCATCCTGGACCAAAGCGAAAACAACGTGACCCTGAGTGGCTTGGGATTGAGTGATGATGACTGCAGGCGACTGGAGGGCTGCTTTCGCAAGCCCCAGGGCATGATCCTTGTTACCGGACCCACGGGAAGCGGAAAGAGCACAACACTTCGTTGTATTCTGAAAGCGCTCTGTTCAGAAGGGGTCAACATCATGACGGTGGAAGATCCCATGGAATACGAACTGGAAGGGATCAATCAGGTTCAGGTCAGCAGGGAATCAGGGCTTTCGTTTGCCGATTCGCTTCGAGCGATCCTGCGCCAGGATCCGGACGTCATCATGGTGGGGGAGATTCGCGACAAGGAAACCGCCGAGGTGGCCTTTCGGGCCGCCCTGACCGGCCATCTCGTCCTCTCCACGCTCCACACCAATGACTCGGTCTCCACCATTACACGGCTGGTGGATATGGAGGTGCCGAGGTTTCTGATCGGTTCCGCTCTGCTGGCCGTTGTGAGCCAGAGACTCGTCCGAAAGGTCTGCACCGCCTGTGCCCGGGCAGAGGCGATCGATCCCGTTCGTCTCGAAGCATGGAAGGGTGTAGCGCCCGCACAGGAAAGCTGGAAGGTGGGCGAAGGGTGCAGTCGCTGCGAATATACCGGCAGCAAGGGCAGAGTGGGTATTTATGAGTTGTTTGTTCTCTCCTCTGAGAACCGTGAGCTCATTGCGCAGGGGGGCAGCGAGGGGGAGATCCTGAGACTGGCCAAGGCGCAAGGGATGCAAACCCTTTTCCAGGATGCTCTGCAGAAGCTGCGCAAGGGGATGACCAGCTTTCAGGAGGTGAGCAGCGTAGTCAAGTGGGAGGAGGCCGGATCAGGATCTTCTGGGTCCGTGGATCCTTCTGCAGGAAACCGCACCAAAGCCGGGGAGAATGCCTCGAGCAGGAGAAAGATCGTCTATGCGGAAGACGACCCGGGTGTGCGGGAGGCTGTCTGTTTGACCCTGGAGACGCTTTCCTGTGATGTGTTTCCTGCGGAAGACGGACAGGAAGCATGGGAAGAGGTGGTGCGTCACCTCCCTGACCTGATCATCACGGACGTCAACATGCCGCGCATGGACGGGCTCGGCTTGCTCGAAAAGATCAGGAGTGATCTGAGAACGGCCTTTATCCCGGTCATTCTGCTGACGGCAAAGAATCGATGCGAGGATCGGATGAAGGGGTTTCTTCTCGGAGGGGACGACTACATCGAGAAACCCTTTGATCACAGGGAGCTCCTGGTCAGGGCAAAGCGTTGTATGGACCGGGTGACGGCATGACGTTGCATGGCATATGCTTGTCAACGGCAATGCGCTGTACTATACTCCTTGGGCGAAATCGAAAAAGCAGTTGGAGCCACCACCGCCCAAACATGGAGATCCTTCATGCGCATGCCCTTCCTTGCCGTCATCCTTGTCTTACCCATCCTGTCGTGCGGCGGGGACGGCAGCACAGCCGGTGCAGGCGGCGGAAACACCGCGAACGGTCGATTTGTATCAAGCGGAACCGGTGTTCTCATGGACACGCAGACCGGGTTCTCGTGGCAGCAGAGCGACGACAATGTTCGGAGAAACTGGGATGCAGCTATTGCCTACTGCCAGAACCTTTCCCTTATTGGAGGCGGATGGGAGTTGCCGGATGTGGATGATCTGGCCGGAATTGTGAATACGAAATTTTCGCCCACCGTCGATCCGGCGTTCTCGGGCACGAACACCTCCAATTACTGGTCTTCTTCCCCTTCATCCCTGGAGAATATTGCCTGGAGCGTGAACTTCCTCGACGGCCGGAAGAGCAATGCCATGTTCAGGAGCTCCCTCTTTTATTGTCGTTGCGTGAGGAAGTAGCCGGGGAGGAAAGGGCTGTTGCATCATCCTTGGCTACGATATCCCGCCGGACTTCTCTTTTTCCTTCTCCTTGTATTCACGGGAAAGGTGCTGGCAGACGGTGCGCTTTCCCCCAATCAAGGTCCGTTCTTTTATGATTTGCGGTTTCAGCTCGAGGTAAGGGGCACCATGACCTTGCTGGGCAAGACACGCTATTACCGTTCCGAGGATCTTCACCTCAAAATGGCTGCAAGTCCGGGCCCGGACGGCTGGCACTTCCATTCACTCAAACTGGTGACAGGGAAGGACTCGGTGAATTTCGGGATCGGTGAAGGGCCCAAGAAGCATCAACGATACCTCCTCTTCTCCAGCCTCCCAACCCCGGAAAGGAAGATCCTTGCGCAAGAGGAGGTCATCCGTCTGGAAGGGCTGCGCGGATGCAGGGTGGCCGGCCCCGGCTTTGAGCAGGAACCCAAGAAGGAAGCCTTGAACAACTTTTACCTGTGGAAGAACGAGAGAGGGGGGTTCCAGTTCGTCCTCTCTCCCCTGGGGCAGGTTCTGCATGCGACGGATCACGCAGAGGTGGGCCTGATCTCAAGGGAAGGGGGAAAACGCTCCAAACCCCGGTTCTTCAACACCTTGAAGTACAGTATGCTTGCGGTTCCATCCATTGCCAAATCATTCCTTTATGCCATCGGCACGGAGGAGCCTGTTCAATGGGATATGGAGTGTGCACAGATCTACGGGGGGATTTCCGATCTGGTCAAGCACGTTTACAGGAGAAAGATGACCATCCTCGCTCCTGAGGGTCGATACAAGGAAGAGAAGGTCAGCTACAAGGGACATTTTGTTTCTGGAACGTCCGTTCTCAGGATAGAGGCTGACACAGGTCCATTCCCTCCTGTTCCGATCCGTGTCAGCGGCTTGAAGGGGACCCTGTGGATTGAATCATACAAACGTGAGATCTATCTGGATGTCACACAGAAGAGAATACTTAAAGATATACTTGAAATATCCTTTGGAATTGACCGAAATAAAAAGGTATTCAATATATCAGGAGATAAAAACGTCGTGAGGGTTTCGCTGGTGGACGAGTGTTTCCTGGGGTGTGCCGGATCGGATCATGCGATCCGGATCTCCACGAGCAACTGCTCTTCAGACGAACCCGCGATGTAAGGTCACCCCGGATTAGGTGGAGAGGCGGCCGCGGACAAAGTCCACCATCTTTTCCGTGACCTCGATGTGCTGTTTGGCGGTCTTCTTCAATGGAAGGTATTCGTTGAAATCGTCGGAGCTGAGGCCGTCCTCCTCGTAACCTTCTCGAAAGGCAGTGAGGCGGAGAAGCTTGTCCAGAACGGGTTGGGGAACCTCTTCGTGGAATCCCTGCTGTGGAAGGTCGATATCGTCGTATTCATTCAGGGTCTGTTCAATGAACGGGGGAGGGCATGTGAAGACCACGTCTGCTCCTGAAAGCTTCTGCAGGTGCCAGAGCTGTCTGATTTCTTCGGTGTTCGGCCCCATCTTCATGGAGCATATGAGCATCTTCGATTCATAGCCTCTTTCCTTGAGCAGGCGGTGCATCTTCTTGAAAAGGGCCAGCTCGGCCCAGCGAAGGTCAGACTCCCCGATCTCGATCCCCTTCTCCTTTGACTCTGCCTGCATGTCACCCATCTGGGTGAACCTGGAGCACATGAACGTGATAACCGCCCTCCATCGATCCAGGGAAACCCCCTTGGCCCTGGCCGTCTCTATGCCCCTGCGTGCCGCCTCGGCAGCGGCCAGGATCTGGGAGACGGTGAAGCTCAGCGTGTTGTTGGTGCCGATTCCCCGGGCCGCAAGTTCCTCGATCACCTGGTATCCTTCCTTTGTGCCCGGAACCTTGATCATCACATTGGGGGACAGGGAGGCCAGGTCCAAGGCCATCTCGAGCATCCTCGGGGCATCAAAACAGGCCCGCGGGTCCACCTGCCCGGAGATGTAGCCGTACATCCCCTTGGAGGCCTCGAACACCTTGAGGTACTTCTCTGCACCTGCACGCACCATCTCTCTGTAAGTTGACCAGAAAAGGCCTTCTACATCGAGGCTTGGATCCTTCTCGATGAGTCCGTCAACGAACCGTTCCCAGCGTGACGGGTCTTCCTCAATGGCCTGAAGGGAAAGGGGAGGGTTTGTGGTCACTCCGCGGAAGAGCGACTTTTCCGGCGCCTTTTCATTGTAGAGGCGATCGAACTGGGCCCTGCGGTTCTCCTTTTCATCCTCAGGAGCCGCATCCACCATCTTCCGGGTGAACCGGTCATAGATCAGAGGAGAGGAGTCCCACGAGATCTACACCTCGGGATGTGTGTCCAGAAGCCTTTCAAAGATATTTCTTGTCTGCATGATACGCCTCATTGATGCCAGCGGTTCCGGTGAACCCGGGCTCAGGATCCCAGGTAGTTCTTCAGGGCCTCCACGAGGGTGCGGTTTTCCTCGTCGGTCCCCGGCGTGATGCGGAAGAATCCCTTTCGGCCGTGAAGATCGGGCATGGGCTTGATGAGGAATCCCTCCGCCCGCATCTTGTCCACGATCTCGTTCGACACCTTTCCGGTATCCGAGGCATCCACGAGCATGTAGTTTCCGTGGGAGTGGTAGGGCTTGACGCCCGGTATTTCGGCAAGGGCCTTGCAGAAGAAGTCGATGCTCGACCGTGCCAGTTCCCTTTTCTGCTTGAGCTCGGCTTCGTGGTCCAGGATCGCCTCTGCCGCTGCAAGGGACATGACCGAAGCGGACCATGTGATCTGCACCTTTCCAAAGAGTTCGATCATTTCCTCTGTGCCGATCATGTACCCGAAGCGGATCCCGGCAAGGCCGAAGGCCTTTGAAAAGGTGTGCGTGACAAAGATGTTCGGATAGTTTTTAATCCAGGAGACCTTGGAGTCGAACTCCGGGTAGAACTCCAGGTAGGCCTGGTCCAGAAAGATGGGGAGCCCGGTTTCCACGATCCTCTTCAGTTCGTCTTCCTCCAGGAAATTCCCGGTGGGGTTGTTCGGGTTGCATACAATGATCAGCTTTGTACGATCATTGACCGCGGCCAGCATGGCATCCACGTCATAGGTGAGGTCCGGCTTGGTGTCGATGATGACCGGGGTTCCTCCAACCACCGTGGCACGTATCTCGTACATGGAAAAGGTGGGGTTCGGGATGATCACCTCGTCACCGGGTTGAAGAAAGACCCTCATGGCCATGTCGATGATCTCGGAAGAGCCTCCTACCAGGAGGACCTGCTCCGGCCCCACCCCGTTGAGTTTGCCGATCTTGGCTCGGAGCGCCTCATTGCTGCCCGGGTAGCGGTTCCCGAGACGGGCGGCCCTGTTCACGGCCTCCACGATCCGATCCGACGGGGGCAATGGGCACTCGTTCACGAACATCCTTGCTTTTTCAGGGTTTTGAATGGCATCGTCCACATCGCTGAGTCCGTAGAGCTTTGCGGATTTCAACCAGGGAACAGCGTACTTTTGAGGATCCCACATCGGTCTTTTCTCCCTGTTTCACATGAGGTTCATACAGAACAAACACGCGCACGAAAAATTGAAAAAGGAATAAATTTGATATCTTAAAGAAAATCGGGATCTTTTGCAATCAGGCCGATGGTTACTCCAGGGCCTGCAGGCCCCAGGGCGGGGAGGCATTGATGAGCCAACCGGAACGGCACTTCATCTTCAAGGAGGTGAACTCCACACCCGGCTTGTGGGCTGTCCCCACGTATTCTCCGGGAGGGACGTTGATG
>CAZSUQ010000156.1:0-9223 GCA_964609935.1 uncultured Thermodesulfobacteriota bacterium
GTCCGGATCGGGAACCAACCTGGTGAAGATCCTCGAGAGACAGGCCGTGCTGGACAAGGAGACTGAAGGGTCTCCCTTCAAGGTGGTCGTCATCTTCACGGACAACCCGGACAGCAATGCACCGAAGATCGCCGGGGAGTTCGGTGTGCCCGTGGTGGCGGAAGACATCCTCGCCTTCTACCAATCCAGGGGCCACGGGAACAGGAAGGACCTCTCGCTCCGGCCCGAATTCGACAGGAAGATCCTCGAGGTGCTGGCGCCATACGAGGCGGATGCCATCGTGCTGGCAGGGTACATGAGCGTGGTGACCGGGCCTCTCCTGGAGGCCTTCTCCGCCAGGATCATCAATGTCCACCCTGCGGACCTGCGGATCATGGAGGGGGGGAAGAGGAAATACACAGGGGATCATGCCGTAAGGGATGCCATCCTGGCCGGTGACTCCGCGATCCGGTCCACCACCCACATCGTGCGGGAGGAGGTGGACGGCGGCGAGGTCCTCATGGTCTCGGACCCGGTGACCGTGGACCTCCCGGAGGGTGTCAGTGCGGCGGACCTGGGACGGCCGGAAAACCGGGGAGAGCTCCTCAGGATCTCGGACGAGCACCAGGACCGGCTTAAAGAGTCCGGGGACTGGGTGATCCTGCCCGGAACCATCGAATCCCTGGCCCGCGGGCTCTACGCCCACGACGGGCAGGGACAGATTTTTCTAGACGGCGAGCCGGTTTAGGACTAATTCAGCAAAAAAAACAATCTCACCCTTCGGGTCCGGATCTCCCATGCTTTCACCGCTCCCGCCACACCGTTTCATGCCATGTACGGGCTGGTTTTCAAGAGCGATCCCCTTGACGAAGTAGGCGATTTTCTGTTATAAAATCACAGAATGAGCGCTCATTCATTTTTCTTCCGGTCCCGGGAGTTCCAAAAGACGACAAACGCGGAAACCGGGCCGGAATTGCTTGCCTTCAGATTCTTCTCTTAAAGACTCGAAAAATAACAATCTTCCTCCCACAGCTCCTCGATTGACAAAGAGGCGCGAAAACAAGGTCTTGTTGCAAGGAAGAAGCCATGGGAAAAAACCCTTCGAACCGGATTGCTCTCGCTCTTCTCATCATCAGCCTCGCGGTGGGGGTGGTGGCCTTCTACATCCGCGATGCCCAGGCCCCTCCCACTGAGCCGGTACGTGTTTTCTACGACAGCAAAGGCGGGCCCGTTGTTTTCGATCATGCGGCCCACACCGACCGGGAAGAGGGGAGCTGTCTCATCTGCCACCACGAAGACGGCGAGGATGAAGAAAAGGAGAACTGCAGGGACTGTCACGATGGCAACGATATCCCCATCATCCATGCCTACCACGAGAAGGGGGAGGATTTTCTGGAGGAGGAGGACTACCAGTCCTGCATGAGCTGTCACGAGGCCAAGGGACGAGACCCGAAGAACTGTAAGGGTTGCCACAAGTAACGCCGGCTCTTTCGGTCGCCGCGGGACCCCGAACCAAAGGCAAGGGTTAACGCGATCACGAAAAAAACCAACCCATCACAAGGACCCCTGTAGATGAAAAGGTTAGCATACGAATCCCAGCGTTCGGAGACACAGGCCCTGTCCGGAGTGGGCAAGGTTCTCCTGACCCTTGAAGGCCCGGGGGCAGCGTCCATGAAGGCGTGTGTCTCTGCAGGCGACAAGGTGGAGAAAGGGCAGCTCATAGGAGAGCCGGGAGAGCCGGGAGGCGCCTCTCTCCACAGCCCGCTGGCCGGGGAGGTCAAATCCCTCACGTTCACAACGGGCCAGGACGGTCGGAACGTGGAGGTGGTCGTCATCGAGGGGACCGAGCAGGGGGCTGCCCAGGCCCTGGAGCCCATGAAGGGGGGCGCCGGCTCCCTGTCCGGGGATTCCATTCGCACCCGTTTGTGCGAGGCGGGCGTGAGCCCCCAGGGAGGGAACGGCAGGAATGCCCTTTACACCGGGCTCGATGCCGGGGAATCCCCCGAGGTCCTGCTGGTTCTCTGCACGGACGAGGAGCCCCTGCTCCAGACCCAGCGCCAGGTCCTTCAGGACATGCCGGAAAAGGTGGCCGAAGGGGCAGCCCTGTATCAGAAGGCTATCGGTGCGAACCGCCTCGTTTTTGCCGTCACCGAGGACCAGAAGGATCTGGTTTCCGGGGAGACGATCCTTGCGGGCAAGCGCTATCCTGCCGCCCACCCCGAGATCCTCATGGCACAGGCCACGGGGAAGTATGTACTCACCAGCAGCAGACCTCGGAAGGACGTGCACCTGATCAACGCCGAGACCGCTGCGGCGGTGTGGGATGCGGTGCGGGAAGGCCGCCCGGTCACGGAGAAGCTGGTCACCGTGGGCATGGATGACGGCGAGGGTTCCCTGATGCGCGTACCCCTGGGAACACCGATTTCAGCTCTCCTGGCAAAGGCGGGACTGGAGGCGGGGGAAGGGGACCGCCTCATCACCGGCGGCCCCATGTGCGGCCGGGCCCAGTTCGACCTGGAAAGGCCTGTGACCAAAGGCACGGACGGCCTCTTCCTCCAGAAGGGGAAGCAGGTCTTCCTGTACGAAGACGTTGCCTGCATCGGGTGCGGCGCGTGCGTGAAGGCGTGCCCCATGAAGATACCCGTGAACATGATGACCCGGAACTGCGAGTACGGCAAGGTGGCCGAGGCGGTTGCCTACGACCTGGAGAGCTGTATCGAGTGCGGGCTCTGCGCCTACGTATGCAAGACCAGGAGGCCCCTGCTCCAGTACATCCTGTTCGCAAAGAAGGAGAAGCAGAAACTGGACAAAGCGCTGGAAGAGAAGGATGCGGCCGCAGCACAGGCATAACAAAATCAAAGAGGCTCAAGGGAATGACACGTCATTTACTCACCGTATCGGCGCCGCCGTTCTGGCACACCGGGGCCGGGGTTTCACGAACCTCCCTGATCACCATGGCAGCACTTCTCCCCGCCGCCGTGGCCGGTGTGGCGCACTACCGCATCGGAGCCCTGGCCGTGATCGGCCTGTCCGTGGGCTCCTGCATGCTGGTGGAGCTCGTGATGCAGATGCTCCTGAAGAGGCCCATGACCCTGGGTGACGGAAGCGCGGCCCTCACGGGCCTTCTGCTCGCCCTGCTCCTGCCTGCCGGCGCGCCCTGGTGGCTCGTGGTGGTGGGCGCGGCCAGCGCCATGATCGTGGGCAAGCAGATCTTCGGCGGCCTGGGCTCCAACCCCCTGAACCCGGTCCTGGTGGGATGGATCATGATCCGCATCTCCTGGGGCCTGCACATGGACGCGGACGTGACCCTGATCAACATGGCAAACCTGGAGGGGCTCACCCCCCTGGCAGCGCTCCGGGGCGGGTATGTTGAAATGGTGAACCTCAAGGACGTGATGCTTGGCCACGTGGTGGGCTTCATCGGCTCCTCAGGGCTCCTGGTGCTCCTGGGCGGGATCGTGCTCCTGGCGCTCCGCCTCATCAAGTGGGAGGTGAGCGTGGGGTTCCTGGTGGGCGCCTTCCTCGGCTTCCTGCTTCTCGGTTCCAAAATCCTGCCCGAGGGCGTGGAAGCGTCGGTGAGCCCACTGCTGCTGATGTTCTGCAGCCCCGTGATGCTGGGCGCCTTCTTCCTTGCGCCCGACCCGCCCAGCTCGCCCTCCCAGCCCGTGGCCATGTGGATCTTCGGGGTGGGCGCGGGCTTCCTGGCCGTGGCCATCCAGGTGTTCGGGTACTACTACGACGCAGGGATTCCCTTCGGGATCCTTCTGATGAGCCTGACCTGCCCCCTTCTCGACAAGATCCGACCCAAAGCATTGGGAAAGGAATAAAACGATGCGTGAGATCCTGAAGATGATCGTTGTTCTGGCCATGATCACCGGTGCCAGCGGCCTCCTGCTCGCAGGGGTCAACGAGGGCACCCGGGAGGCGAGGAAGAAGCAGCTCCTCACCTATGTGATGGGCCCTGCCGTCAACGACGTGCTCCGCGGCGCCTCCAACAACCCGCTGGACGATGTGAAGGAATTCGCCCTGGCTGCAGAGGCCACGGAGGCCGATGCCGGCCCGCCCATGGACATCTTCCCGGCCTACAGGAAGGGAAAGCTGTGGGGAGTCGCCTTTGAGCAGAAGGGGAAGGGATACGGGGGCGACATCGGGGTCATCGTGGGGATCGACGTGAAATCCGACAGCCTCATCGGGATCGGGATCACCACGCACAAGGAGACGCCGGGCCTCGGGTCGCGCGTGGTGGAGAAGGGGTTCCGGGCCGCCTTCGGGGACGTTTCCCTGGACGAGGAGGTGAACGTGGCTGCGGACGGGGGACAGGTGGACGCCATCTCCGGGGCAACCATCTCCTCCAGGGGTGTTTGCGTGGCCGTGAACAGCGCCATGGAGCTCTACATGAAGAACAAGAAAGAGATCCTTTCCCTCGCAAAGAGCAAGAAATAACCTCCAAGAAGATCCGGAAGGAGTCATGGAGATGCAAGGAAGTCTGGTTCAAGAATTCACAAAGGGGCTCTGGAAGGAGATCCCGCCCTTCCGCCTGGTCCTCGGGCTCTGCCCCGTGCTGGCCGTGACCAAGTCAGCGGAAACAGGGCTGGGCATGGGTGCTGCCGCCACCTTTGTACTCGTCTTGTCCAACGTGATCGTTTCCATGCTCCGGAACGTGATCCCCAACAAGGTGCGGATCGCCTGCTACATCGTGGTCATCGCCACCTTTGTGGTGGTCACCGAGCTGGTCATGCAGGCCTACACCTACCCGCTCTACCAGGCCCTGGGGATCTTCATCCCGCTCATCGTGGTGAACTGCATCATCCTGGGCCGTGCCGAGGCCTTTGCAGGCAAGAACCCGGTCCTGCTCTCTGCGGCCGACGGCCTGGGCATCGGGCTCGGCTTCGCCCTCTCCCTGACCTTCCTGGGCGGCGTCCGCGAGCTCTTCGGCAACGGGACCCTGTTCGGCTCCCAGGTCATGGCCGAGAGCTTCGAGCCCTTCACCTTCATGGTGGCCGCGCCCGGCGCCTTTGTGTGCCTGGGCCTGATGCTGGGCCTGATGAACGTGGTGGAGGCGGTGCGCACGCGATGAACGAAAAAGCCATGGAAAGACAGATTGAATACACAAGGTGAACGAGAGAGGACGCCGGTATGGATTATTTGACCCTGGCAATCACCGCGATCTTCATCAGCAACATCCTGCTGATCCAGTACCTGGGCAACTGCCCCTTCCTGGGCGTGTCCAAGAAGATGGACACAGCCGTGGGCATGAGCGGGGCCGTGATCTTTGTGATGACCCTGGCCGCCATGATCACCTGGACGGTCCAGTACAAGGTGCTGGTACCCTTCAAGCTGGAGTACCTGCAGACCATCGTGTTCATCCTGGTCATCGCCTCCCTGGTGCAGTTCATCGAGATGTTCCTGAAGAAGTCCGTACCGCCCCTGTACCGGTCCCTGGGGATCTTCCTGCCGCTCATCACCACCAACTGCGCGGTGATGGGCGTTGCGCTGATCAACATCAAGGAAGAGTACAGCTTTCTTCAGATGATCGTGTTTTCCGTGACCTCGGGCATTGGCTTCTCCCTTGCGCTGATCATCTTTGCCGGGATCCGGGAGAAGTTCGAGACCGCACGCATCCCCAAGAGCTACGAGGGCACGGCCATCGGCCTGATCACCGCAGGCCTCATGGCCCTGGCGTTCTTCGGGTTCAGGGGGATGGTGTAAAAAGATAGACACAGACGAAGTCGCACAAAAAGCGAATGTTGCGAGGAGCCGAAGGCGACGCGGCAACCCCCTTTCCCAGCGGCTCTTAAACAACGCCGGAAGCCTCCTCGCCGGCCCGGTAAACAGGAAGATCAACATCGGATCCGGATAACGATCCGGACACTTTCGAACATAGAGGAGTAATCAACGATGACCACTGCCTTTCTCTGCCTCTTCGGACTCGGATTCGTTGCAGCGGTGGGCCTGGGAGCGGCCTCCCGCATCTTCTACGTGGAGGAAGATCCACGCATTGCCGAGGTGGAAGCCGTGCTGCCCGGTGCCAACTGCGGCGGATGCGGCTATCCAGGTTGCTCGGCAGCCGCGGAAGGCGTGGTCAAGGGGGAGGCAGGGGCCGACATCTGCGTGGCCGGCGGGCCGGACGTGGCCGCCAGGGTTGGCGCTGTCATGGGCGTTGCCGTGGGCGTGAAGGAGCCCGAGCTGGCCGAGCAGCACTGCACGGGCGGCGACCGGGCCGAGGAGCTCTACCTTTACAACGGCATGGCCGACTGCCGCGCAGCTCATATCCTCTACGGCGGCCAGAAGAGCTGCAAGGTGGGATGCCTGGGCTTTGGGAGCTGCGTGCGCGTCTGCCAGTTCGGGGCCATCGAGATGGGCGGTCACGGGCTGCCCATCTTCAAGCCGGAGAAGTGCGTGGCCTGCGGCGCCTGCGTGAAGACCTGCCCCAAGGGGATCATCTCCCTCATATCCTCCACCACGCGGCTGCTTCACCTGAACTCCGAGGACGAGTGCCTGGCCCCGTGCAGGCAACGGTGCCCTGCCCAGATCGACATCCCGGGCTACATCGGCGCCATCAAGCGCGGCGAGTACGAAGAGGCCATCCGCATCCTGAAGGAGCGCAATCCCCTGATCCTCACCTGTGGAAGGATCTGCCCTCATCCCTGCGAGGAGTGGTGCCGACGCGGCGAGAGCGGCCAGGACGACCCGGTGGCCATCAACATGCTCAAGCGCTTTGTTGCGGACTGGGAGATGAACTCGGGCAAGAGGATCGAGCTCCCCATCGGGCCGGACACCGGAAAGAGGGTGGCCGTGATCGGGAGCGGCCCTGCGGGCTTGAGCTGCGCCTACTTCCTCAAGCGCCTGGGCCATGACGTGACCATCTTCGAGTCCATGCCCGGTCTGGGCGGCATGCTCCGCTACGGCATCCCGGAGTACCGGCTCCCCAAGAAGACCCTGGACTGGGAGATCCAGTGCATCCTGGACATGGGCATCGAGGTGCGCAGAAACGTGAAGTTCGGCGAGGACTTTGACACCGAGTTCCTTCTTGCCTCAGGGTTCGATTCCATCTTCCTGGGCGCCGGGGCATGGGTCAGCTCCAAGATGCGCTGCGAAGGCGAGGACATGGAAGGTGTGTGGGGGGGTATCGACTTCCTGAGGACCCGTGATCTCGGCATCGACGTGGACGTGGGCAAGAAGGTCGTGGTGGTGGGCGGCGGAAACACGGCCATTGACGCGGCCCGTACCAGCCTCCGAAAAGGCGCGCATGTCACCCTGCTCTACCGCAGGAGCCGCAAGGAGATGCCTGCAAACGAGCTGGAGATCGTTGCGGCCGAAGAGGAGGGCGTGGAGTTCCACTTCCTGGCAGCCCCGAGCCGCGTGATCCCGGACGAGAACGGAAGGGCCAAACAGCTCGAGTACATCACCATGGAACTCGGAGAGCCGGATGCCGCGGGAAGAAGGCGGCCGGTCCCGATCCCCGGCTCGGAGACCACCCTGGAGGTGGATACCGAGATCGCTGCCATCGGCCAGAAGGCGGACAACTCCTTCCTGGAAAACCGCAAGAAGCTGGAGACGCTCCAATACACCCGCTGGAGCACCCTGGACGCCAACGAGATCACCGGCCAGTCCAACCTTCCCTACCTCTTCACTGCGGGTGACTTCTTCACAGGCCCTGCCCTGGTGGTGGACGCCATCGGCGGTGGAAGAAAAGCGGCTCGCGCCATCCACCTCTACCTCACCGGACAGGAAGTCACGGTCCCGGAGGACATGCAGACCAAGCGCCTGCCCGAAACCGACCTCGGCGGGATCGAGGGGGTCCAGAAGAAGGGAAGGCCCCCCATGCCCGAGCTTCACGTGGAGAACCGGGTCACCAACTTCGAAGAAGTGGACCTCACCCTCACCGAAGAGGAAGCCCTCAAGGAATCCGACCGCTGCCTCCAGTGCGGCCTGACCTGCTACCTGGTGGAACAGCCGGCTGAGGGCGAGGACAAGGAAGCTGCTTGAGGCTTAGCCGCAGAGACAACGGGTCACATTGAGAAGCAACTGCTGAACCTTGGCAGTTGCTTTTTTCTTCTACAGTCTCTGATCTCCTCTCACTTCTGGTGATATCCGGCTTCTAGGCCGCATATCCAGCAACCCCTTTTTCTATGTGGAAACTACTCATATTGACAGGGGATTACGTGCTCTGATATCCAGCTTTCTAAATACCTATTATCCCTTGTCTACAAGCTTTGTAAGAAAGAGTTAGTTGTCAGCGAAGAAAGGGCCGCATTGAAACGGAAATTCATTTTGGTGACGATCGCACTCTTCGCGGCGTTATCGCTGGCTTACGCGGGATCGGAGTTCACGCCGATGCGAGTTATCGGCGACAAAGAATCCGACGGATATACGCTTGTCGGCCATGGTGAATTCGAAGGCGAATTCCTCCCGTTTTGCAGTTGGTATTGCGGGGGAGTTGTGGCAAAAGCGTCTGCCTCATCATCCCTCGATGCACCGGACGCAAGATACTTGGCTCGGTGCGCGCACGATTTTGACATTCGGACGGCATGGGTGGAAGGCGCGCCGGGACTTGGGATAGGAGAGATATTGACGTACGAATTCGATTGCCGCGGTGCAAGGGCCGAAACGACGCCCGGCGGTTTGGGTATTTGCGGCTTGTACGTAATAAATGGATATCGAAAGTCCAAGGCGCTATGGCGGCAGAACGGTCGGGTTTCAAAATTGCTGATGGTGGTTAATGGCAAAACCCACGCGAAATTCACATTGGCAGACACTTCGGAAGTGCAAGGCGCTGACTTTCCGATATTGATGTTACCCAAAGGAAGTTACACGAAGATCGAATTCAAAATCATGGGTGCTTATCGCGGCACGAAATATGAAGATACGGCCATCACGGAAATTGCGTTTTACGGAATTGGGGTCCATTGATGGCTGACGCTGAATCAGGAACAAACATGAAAAAACAGATATTATTTATGTTAATACCTTTCCTCCTATTATCAGGATGTGTGAGCAACGAGCTTTCTCTCAGGCACGATGTCGCATTGTCTTTTGATTCAGAACGCATCGCTTATGATGTCGTCGGCAAAGGAAAAACAACTCTGATTTTTATTCACGGCTGGAGTTGTGACGGACGTTACTGGCAGAAACAAATTTCTGTATTCGCAAAAGAGTATCAAGTAATCACAGTTGATTTGGCTGGCCATGGACATTCTTCATTAGATAGATCCGAGTTTTCAATGTTGTCCTTCGCTAACGA
>CAZSUQ010000157.1:0-9221 GCA_964609935.1 uncultured Thermodesulfobacteriota bacterium
AGAAAGAAAGGCTATTCTTACTCTTATCGGACAATATGTGTGAAATATTAACAGGCTGCTCGTGGATTGAATAGAAAGGTAATGGGAAGGTGTGAGGCTTTTTTCCCTTAGTCTTTCCGGGAGGGAGAAGGGGTGGATTCCCTGAGGTGGCGTATCACCTTCTGTGTGTCCGCGTGGACCTGCCCCCGAACCTGCCGCGTGTATTGCCGGAGCACAAAAGATGGGTGGAAGGTGGGCATGACCGGAATGCCCCTGTGGGATTGCCAGGTTCCCCTGAGGGCATACATCGGCTTCTGGACTCTGAGCAGGGAACAGGTTGCCGAGTGCCCGAGGGTGATGATGACCCTCGGTTGTATGGCCATGATCTGTTTATCCAGGAAGGGAAAGCACGCTCCGACCTCAGCATCTCTGGGGGTCCGGTTGCCTGGAGGCCTGCACTTTACAATATTGCAGATGTAGACACTGGAACGCTGGATCTTCATCCCGTCTTCAATGATGCGTGTCAACATTTCTCCTGCCGGGCCCACAAAGGGCCTTCCGGTTCGATCTTCCTCGCTGCCAGGGCCTTCTCCCACGAAGACGATCTCTGCTTGAGGGTTTCCCTCTCCGAACACAATATTCGTCCTCACCCTGGAAAGCGGGCATCGTTTGCAATCTCCGAGTTCGGCTCGGATATCGGATAACGATCCGCCAGTCGCGGAGCCATGCATCTCCGGTTCTTTTGCATCCTTTTGGGCATCGGGGGAATCCGGCTGACGTTGCCTTGGGTGAGGAAGCCCTTCAACCCCGCTTTCCATCAGGTAACGCAGGTAGTCCTTCACGTTGCGTATCACATCCGATTCGTCCATGATCGTCCTCAACGGTCCTTTCGTCTTCTGTCACGGTGGCCCATCACGGTTGGAAAGAATTTCATGTTTCACGGGCAATCTGTTTTCGATAGAATATTCGGCAGGTTGTGATCGTCCTTTTCCGTTGATGATTCTATCGGTTTTGCCAGGCTTTTTGAAGAAGAGGATTGCCGAAGTGGGAGTTGCACTTGGAACCCCTCCTTCCCTTTGAGTCCACGCGCGACGTTGAAAAGGGTCCCATTCGCGTCGGACCTGCAGGGTGGTCCTACGAGGACTGGAAAGGGATCGTCTACCCGCCAGGCAAGAAAGGCAAGTTCGATCCTCTTGGTTATCTCGCACAATTCTTCGACACCATCGAGATCAATTCCACCTTCTATCGTCCCGCGGCTTCAAAATACTTTGAGAACTGGGCGGAACGCGTCCAGGGGAATCCGCAATTCCGATTCAGTGTGAAATGCTGGAAACGGTTCACGCATGAACCTCGCGTTATCTCCATGGATGACGTAAAACAGGTCGTGCCGGGGTTGGAGACCCTTCGAGATACAGGAACCCTGGGCTGCCTCCTACTACAGTTTCCGTGGTCGTTTCGAAACACAAAGGATAACCGGGTTTATGTCCACGAGCTCAAGGAATGCTTCGCATCGTTTCCCCTTGTTCTCGAGGTTCGCCACGGATCCTGGGATCAGGAAGCTGTTTATGCTTTTTTGCAGGAGATGCAAATCGGATTTGCCAACCTGGATCAGCCCGTTTTTCGAAACAACCTGATGCCCACCGAAAGGGTCACCGCGCCTGTTGCTTATGTGCGCCTGCATGGCAGAAATGAACGGAACTGGTTCCGGGAGGAAGCGGGACGAGACGAACGGTACAATTATCTGTACAGCAGGGAAGAGCTGGAATCATGGGTGAAGAGGATCAACAGCATGAAAGGCAAAGCCAAGGAAATCTATGTTGTGACCAACAACCATTTCCGCGGGCAGGCGGTTTGCAATGCTTTGCAGCTTCAGGACATGCTCGACATGCCGTTTGAATCGATACCGGCGTCCCTTCTGCACACCTTCCCGCAACTTGGGTCGCTGCGGAACCGCTAGAACCGGGCCTTGCCCCGGCTTGGCGTCCAGGAACGGACGGTCTCCAGCTTGCATCAAGGAGCCTCTTTGGCGCAAGATGTTTGCAATCCCTGGATGGTCCAGCCAGGTGATGAAGAATGGCACCGGAGGGTTTCACGGCACTGCAGTCAATGACGGAAACACGATGCAGGAGTGAAGGTTTATGAAAAATTTTCGGATTGCCTTGGCACAGGTGAATCCCACCGTTGGTGACTTGAAGGGGAATGCGCGCCTCGTACTGGACTACATCAAAAAGGCCAAGCAGGCAAAGGCAGACCTGGTGACGTTTCCTGAGCTGGTCCTTACCGGTTATCCACCTGAGGACCTTCTCCTGATGCCGCCCTTCATCAATGAGAACCTGAAGGCTCTCAAGAGCCTTGTTCGCGCCACTCAGGGGATCACGGTGATTGTGGGGTTCGTGGACAAGGATGACGATATCTACAATGCCGCCGCTCTTCTTCACGATGGAAAGTGGGTCGGGACGTATCGCAAGCACTATCTGCCCAACTACGGCGTCTTCGATGAACAGCGATACTTCCAGTCCGGCGACAACCTTCTGGTGGCTGCTCACAGCGGTGTTCGGTTCGGGGTTTCCATTTGCGAAGACATCTGGCAGCCCACCGGCCCCCTTTCAGCGCAGACGATTCTCGGGGATGTGGAGCTTGCTGTGAACATCTCTGCATCCCCGTTTTTTCGGCACAGGCGATGGGAACGTGAACAGATGCTCTCCACAAGAGCCCGGGATCACACGGTGGCTCTGGCGTTTACCAACCTCGTGGGTGGGCAGGACGAGCTGATCTTTGACGGATGCAGCTTTGTAATGGATGAAAGAGGGAACCTGCTTGCACGTGCAAAGGCATTTCGTGAGGAATTGCTGGTCGCGGATCTCAATCTTGGAAACGTGTTCCGGTCCCGGCTCCTGGCTCCGAAGGGCAGGCAGGATAAACGAAACGCCCGATTCGAAGAGAATCGCATCCAAGCCGTTCCGCTAACCGGGACGTCCAGGGCCTCCTCTCCACGGAAGAAGAAGGACAACCGGGTCGCCCCTGCCCTCTCCGAGATCGAGGAGATCTATGAAGCGCTGGTCCTTGGCCTGGGTGATTATGTGAAGAAAAACGGGTTCAGCAAGACGGTTGTCGGGTTGAGTGGAGGTGTGGACTCCTCGCTGACCGCTGCGCTGGCCAAAGCGGCGCTCGGCAGAAAGAACGTGCACGGCGTCTTCATGCCCAGCCGATTCACCTCCAAACAGAGCCGGATGGATGCCGAAGCACTTGCCAAGAACCTCGGCATAGGGTTTCATGCCCTTCCCATCGATTCCGCCTACAAGTGCTACCTGGAGCTCTTCCGGCCGCTGTTCGGGGATCTCCCTGCCGATGTCACAGAAGAGAACCTGCAGGCGCGCATACGGGGTAACATCCTGATGGGACTTTCCAACAAGTTCGGCTGGATCGTTCTGACCACAGGAAACAAGAGCGAAACCTCTGTGGGGTACTGCACGCTCTACGGCGACACCGTTGGAGGACTTGCGGTCCTGAAGGATGTGCCCAAGATGACGGTCTATGCCCTTTCACGTCACATCAACGAGATTGCCGGGAAGGAGATCATCCCGAAATCGGTCATCAACAAGCCCCCCACTGCGGAACTGAAGCCGAACCAGCTGGATTCGGACAGCCTGCCGCCCTACGAGGAACTCGATCTGATCCTGCACGCTTATGTGGAAGAAGATCTCGGCCTTGAGGAGATCGTGCAATTGGGCCACCCCAAGTCCCTTGTGCAGGATCTTTTACAAAAGGTGGATCGAAATGAATACAAACGGCGGCAGGCTCCACCGGGTTTGAAAATCACACCCAAGGCCTTTGGTCGGGACAGGCGCCTGCCTATAACCAATCGATACAACTCCTGACCGGGCCCCGGAGGAGTTTACGGAAGCATATCTCAAGGCCGGGTGATACTAGTTTAGGTGTCAGTTAAAGGGGAAAAGCTCAGAAACAAAAGGCAATCAGGTACAGGCTGCCCGATTGTTGGGAATCAGCAGGACGACCCTTCGCAGCAAGTTGAAAAAGCACGGGCTGATGTGACAATGAAGGGATGAAGCGGTCCGGTGGCTTGCGCACGAGAGGCTTTGCAGGAAGGCGTACCCGGAATGCCTAGCCTCTATTGTGAATGAATGTATTCTTCCAGGAGTTGTTTGCTTTTCTCATCCAGTTCGGCGAACTGGATCCCCATCCCGCCTGCCGGCGGGTTTTCGCTTCGTCCCACATGAAGCCGGTGTACCACCATCCCGTCTGCGGTGATCATGTCTTCCATTTCTGGAAGGGAGAACTGGACCTGAAGCTTTGTTCCCACGGACAGAGGATTTTTGGTCTCGATGAAGATCCCTCCCACGGAAAGATTTTGTATGTAATCCTGGAAGAACTGGTCCGCAGTTCGATACTGGATCCGGATTCGGACGGGAAGTCGCTTGTGTTTTCGCTTGTCAGCGGTACGTTTACCCATCTTTTGAATGTCCTCGGCTCTAGAATTGAGTATCGGCGCTATATGGCCAAAAGTCAAGAAAACGGATCCTTCTTGGTCCAAGCGGCGACCTTTCGCCCCCCTTCCCTTCACAATGCTACCGAAGCGAGCTTCGATCCCGTCCGATCAAGTGCAGGAATTCCTCACGTGTGCGCTTGTCGTTCCGAAACAGCCCGATCATGGAGCTGGTGATTGCATAGGAGTTTTGTTTTTCCACCCCTCTCATGGCCATGCAGAGGTGAAATGCTTCAATCACCACGGCCACCCCCTTGGGCTGGATGTGTTTCGCTATCGCCATGGAGATATCGTTTGTGAGACGTTCCTGCACCTGAAGCCTTCTGCTGAAAACCTCAACCACCCTGGGGATCTTGCTCAGCCCAACGATCTTTCCGTCCGGGATATAGGCAACATGGCACTTCCCAAAGAAAGGTAACACATGATGCTCGCAGAGACTGTACAGGTCCACATCCTTCACAACCACCATTTCGTCATATTTTTCATGAAATACAGATGGTTTTAGTATGCTTTCTATGTCCGTCTGATATCCGGATGTTAAAAACTGGAAGGCTTTTTCCATCCGCTTCGGTGTGTCCTTTAGCCCTTCCCGATCCGGGTCCTCGCCGATCTTTTCCAGGAATTCTCTAAACAATTTATGCATTATTGTCCCTTACTTTGAATCCTGCAAACCAAAAAAACTGGAAGATTACCCTCTTTTATAGCAAATTGAACCAAATCGCAACAGACCAGGTCTAATATGCATACCAATTGGGGTGTTAAGCGGATATCTACTGAAAAAACATTGGTATTCAAAGGGTTAAGGTCTTCGGGTGATTGACCATTTTCACCAGACGATACAATTTTTTCTTGACACAAACCAGGTTTCTTGATATGCTTAACAGAATTTTTTTAATCAGATAATGAAATCCTAATACTATTGGATCATAAATAAAACACCGAACAGAGAAGATCATAGGACATCTTTAACCCCCCATATGGAAGCGAGGAATTTGCCGTGTCAACAAAAGAGGAAACCTTGAAGGAGTTCAAAAAACACCTGAGCAAGCTCAATGAAATTGACGCCATCCACCCCACACAGTACTACCTGGCGAACCGGAGCATGCGCCTGGCCAGCGGCGAGAAGAAGCTTATGCTGGCGATTCTGAAAGATGCCATCAAATGTTTTCGAAGGAATCTGACAGGCAAATCGGTCCACAGCCAAAAGGTGTTCAATGAGACCGAAGAGTGGTTTTACGATGAGGATACCACCTACCTGTATTCGTTTATGAACATCTGTGCATGGCTTGGTGTGGATTTCAAGCTCATTAGGGAAAAGCTGGGAGAGATGAAGACGGAATACAGAAGCATCTGATTTTTTCCCCGAAGAAATTAAAAAGGCCCTGGTTACGATTACCAGGGCCTTTTTTTATGAAAAACTTAGGTTCAAGGAGAACATCTGCGGACGAAAGCATGTCTCGATTTGGAACGCTCCTTCTTCATACATGCCCGAATAGGTACACTGTCACCACATGGATCCATGCGATGTGCGAATCTCAATTCTCGCAAAGATAAGGTTTCAGCTTTTCCTGGATGAAGTAACGGCTTCTATGCAGCCTTGATTTGACGGCCGCAGGGGTAGTCTTTAAAAGCATGCTCGTTTCCTTAATGGAAAATCCCTGGATGTCCCGGAGGAAGAAGACGTCCTGGTAAATTTCGGGAAGCGTTTCAACAGAGTCGCGAATATGCTCGTACAGCTCCCTGGTCATGAGGGTGTCGTCTGGTGACTTTGCTTCCTCGTCGAACCTGAAGGTATTCTCTTCCTCGCTGAGAAGCGTAGTCAGGTTGTCCATGGAAACGGACTGCTTGTTCATCTTTTGGCTTCTGAGCTTCATGAGCGAAGCATTAACCGTGATACGGTAGAGCCAGGTTGAAAGCGTTGACCTCTCCTCGAATCGCTCGATCTTGTTAACGGCGATCATGTACACATCCTGAAGGACCTCCTCTGCATCCGCAGGGTTCTTGCATATCCTGTTCGCGACCGAGAACAATTTTTCGTGATATTTCTTGATGATCTCTGTGAGTGCGAAAGGATCCTTCAGTTTCAGGAGACGAACGAGCTTTTGGTCGTCAAATGCCTTTTCCTTTTTCTTGTTCTTGGATTCTTCTGAAAACCTTTTCTCCTTACGACCCTGTTCATCAATTCGTCGCGCTTCTCTTGTTGTATTCATGGTTGCCTCCAGGAAAATATTTGGGATCTCGGTTGCTGAACGTTTGAAGAATGGTCGGACACTGTTTACCGTTAAAGAATCTACCAAAAAGAAAGCCAATAAACAATACCATGAAGGTAAGCAAATGACGTGCCATGATTGAAATTACCTATCATACTGTTTATTAACAATTAATTGCCATTAAGTGGAAGTATTTTAATGACGACCATTCCAGTTTGGAACGCATGGTGTTCCAAATTGGTCCTTTGTGGCTCCTTTGAGTCGATTTGATAAGAGGAAATCCACAGGGTTTTGCAACAAAAAAACAAAAAGCAAAGGCTTTTCAAGCCGTAATCAGCGACTTGTGCAATGTCCGGGTTGAGATTTAAGAGTGAATTATGATGATATTTGTGAGCGGGGGAGTCTGTGAGGAATCAATTGACCCTTTAGTTACCATCTTATATAAGATTGGTGTTCCTGTATGACACTGGGATGATACACGTCCATGCCGTTGCTATTCTTAGTAAAAAAGCACTCATAGCAGAGAGAAAAAAGGAAGGGAGAATCCATGGCAAAAAAAAGCGGTCTCGAAGCCTTTGTAGAAGCCGTGAGGTTTGAGAAGCAAGGAAGGGACTACTTTCTGGATGCAGCCAGCAAGGCAAAGAACGACTCCACGCGGAAGATTTTCCAGCAAATCGCCGAAGAGGAAATCCGGCACATTGAAATCGTGAATGACATCTACCACCGAATGAAGGAGTCGGGCACCTGGGAGGAAAGCGAGATAGATTACACGGGATTCAAGGGGAAAAAGAGCCTGTTTGTCGGCATTGCAAAATCAGTGGAAACAACGATTTCCGAATCCGACGACGACGTCAAGGCGCTTGATCATGCCATGGAGATCGAAAAGAGAGGAAAGGCTTATTACGAGAAAAAGGCGGCGGAAACCGACGTAGAATTCGAGAAGAAGTTCTTCCAGGCCCTTGCTGTGGAAGAGGAGGGTCATTACCTGACCTTTTTTGACGCAAAGGAATTCATCATTGATCCTGAGGGTTGGTTGTCCAGGAAAGGACGAAGCGGCTTGGACGGGGCCTGAGTCTTGATGCTAATCCACCTTGGTGAAGAATTCTTTTTTCGCCATACAGACAGGGCATGAATCAGGGATTTCCCTTTCTGCCACATACCCGCATATCTGGCAGACGTAATACTCGTATTGATCCTCCTTAATCAGGGAATCGAGAGCCCCCTTGTAAAGATACGCGTGGCGCTCCTCAACGTCTCGTGCACGGCTGAATATCAGGGATGCCTTGGAATCCCCTTCTCCCTCTGCTTCTTTGATGAAGGCCGGATAATGCTCATTCTTTGCCTGATTCTCGCTTTCAAAGGCGGATCGAAGGTTCTCTTCTGTGCTTTTCAGATCTCCCAGGAGGGTGAGGGCGTTCTTGGCATGAACACTCTCGGCTTCGGACACAGCACGGAATAATCTGGCAATCTGCTCGTAGCCCTCCTTATCGGCAATCTCGGCAAACAAGCGGTTACGTACACTTGCCTTGGATTCCCCGACATACGCTTTCTGAAGGTTACTCTCTGTCTTTTCCTTGCTCATGAGGGTCTCCTCGCCTCAATTCGTTCGCTCAAGCAATCTCCAGGAACCTTGGAAACCTTGTCAGTCTTCTTGCTCCTTCCTTTGTGACCCAGACCACATCTTCAAGCCGTATCCCACCGATATCAGGATAATACAGCCCAGGCTCCACGGTGACAACATTTCCCATTCTGAGCCTGCACGGACGCGAACTGATCCAAGGATACTCATGAATATCAAGGCCGAGTCCGTGTCCGGTTCCGTGAAGAAATCCCTCCGTCCTTCCCTTTTTTTCCCTCGTGGGAAACCCCTCTCGGGTAAAAAGGTCGACGATCCATTGATGAATGCGTTGACCCTGGGCGCCGGGCCTGACTTGGGAGACGGCATAATCCTGAGCCATTTTCACCGCCCGAAACATGGAACGAACCCTTTCGGTGGCTTTCCCTTTCAACAGGGTTCGGGTCATGTCACCGTAGTATCCGGACGCTTCCGACCGAGGAAAGATGTCGATGATAATGGGCTGGCCTGCCCTCAAGGGCCCCTCCCCTCTTTCGTGGGGATCATAACCCTGTGGCCCGCCCGCGGTAATTGTATGCATAGCATGGCACCCTTTGTCCAGAATGGTCTTCTGGATCAGGCTTCGGAGTCTCCCCGAGGTGAGACGTTCGCCACCGAGCCTCAGTTCTCCCCCCTTTTTTCTCTCCACGCGTGATTCTTTCAAGGCTGTGACGGCTTCTCTCATCCCTGCTTCTGCGGCCCGCAAGGATGCTCGGATCCATCCAGCCTCCTGTTCGGTCTTGATGCAACGTTCAGGAAAAAAGGGATCCTGTTTGGAATGTACCATGAGCCCATGATCTCGCAGTTCGTCTGCCAGTCCAACCGGGAAAGTTGACGGCACCTCAAAGCATCGGATTTTTTTACACGGAGAGCCGAAAACAAAGATGTTCAGGATGGTTGATCCGTCCTTTCC
>CAZSUQ010000158.1:0-9170 GCA_964609935.1 uncultured Thermodesulfobacteriota bacterium
AGAAATCATGGGCAGAAGATCCTTGGAGTGCCACAAATTGACCATGACGAGAATGGCCTGGCGGAAGTTTCCGAAGGAGAGATACAAGATCACGAGTATGGACAGGACCGAGAAGAAGCTGAGAAGGGTGACCATTCTGGTCGCCTCCTTTTCGCTTTCAAACTGGCCGCCGAACTCAACATAATACCCCTGCGGAAACCGGACATTCCGGTTGATCCTGGTCGTTGTCTCTTCCACGACACTCCGAAGATCTCTTTCCGCAACGTTTGCCTGAACAACGATCTTGCGCTGTACATTCTCTCGGCCGATGTAGTTTGGCCCGGTCTCCACAGAAATGTCGGACACCATTTCCAGCGGTATCTTGGTCCCCTGCGGGGTATCGATCAGGCTGTTCCGGATGGCATCCAAGTCGCCTCTGTGTTCCGGGGCGTACCGTACGACCAGGTCATGTCGACTGTTTGGCTCGAATATCTGCGAGGTCGTGACACCCAGAAAAGCGATATCAATCATCTCATCCACATCCGCCGGCCGGAGGCCGTAAAGCGCCATCTTCCGCCTGTTGACCTGGATTCGGACCTGAGGAATATCGGTTTGCTGCCCCACGGATAGGTCAACGATCCCCTCCACATTCTCCATCTGGGACTTGACCTGCTCGGCGATATTGCGGAGTTCATGGAGATCCGGCCCGAAGATCTTGACCGCAATGTTTGCCCTGGTTCCGGAGAGCATGTGGTCGATACGATGGCTGATCGGTTGCCCGATCGTAATGATGGTGCCCGGCACGATGGAAAGAGATCGGCGCAATTGGCTCAGCAAATCCTTTTTTGAGATTTTTGAAAGATCAATTCTGACTTCCATCTCATGCCCGTGTGATCCCATGGAATGTTCGTCCATTTCTGTTCTGCCCGTCCGGCGGGCGGTGGTTAGAACGGCGGGATGCTCCAGCAGGATCCGCTCCGTCATTTCCCCGATCTTGTCGGATTCCTCCAGGGAAGTGCCCGGCACGGTGGCCAGGCTGATATTCAGCGTTCCCTCATTGAACTCGGGAAGGAAGCTGCGCCCCATGAAAGGGAGACAGGAGATGGTTCCAACCACCATGACGCCTGCAAGACCGATGACCCAGGCTTTCCGTTGTATGCATCGTTCAAGGATGAAGAGGTAATGACGCTTCAGGCCCCCTACGAGCCAGCTGTCTTTCATCTTCTTCTGGGGGATCTTCCTCAACAGGTAGGAGCTGAGGGCCGGAGTCACGGTCAAGGCAACGATCAGCGAGGCGAAGATGGAGACTACGTAAGCCAACCCCAGCGGTTTCAGCATCCTCCCTTCCATACCCTGCAGAAAGAAGAACGGGATGAAGACGATGATGACGATCGGGCTCGCCATGGCAATGGGACGCTTGATTTCCGCTGATGCTTCAAGGACCACCGACATGAAGTCCCGCTGTTGCGAGGGTGGCAAGGCGCCGTTTTCACGGATTCGACGGTAGACGTTCTCCACGTAGATAATGGCGTCGTCCACCAGCACGCCGATCGCAATCGCCATGCCCCCCAGCGTCATGGTGTTGATGGACATTCCCATGGATTTCAACACAAGAAAGGAGACGACAAGTGAGAGCGGTATGGCTGTCACGGATATGGCGGTCGTTCGTATGTCCGTCAGGAAAATGAAGAGCACAAGGACAACCAGGATCGCCCCGTAGAACAGTGCGTTGACCATATTTCGGATGGCCACGTTGATGAAGTCGGCCTGTTTAAAGATTTCAGAATGAAGCGTTACGTCTTCGGGAAGGTCCGGTTTGATTTTTTCGATGGCTTCTTCGATGTTCCGCGTCAGGACCAAGGTATTGGCATCGGGCTGTTTGCTGATCACCAGCATCACACCACTTTCCATGTTGATGGATGCCGTCCCGATTCGAGTAGCAGGTGCGATCACGACTGTGGCAATGTCCCGCAATAAAATCGACACCCCGTTTCGCAGACCTACAACCGTGAACTCCAGGTCGTCGATGGAACGGGCCCTTCCGATTCCCCGTATCAGATACTCCTGTCCGGAGCCGGTAAAGATGCCGCCGGTGGCATTCACGTTGGAGTCCGAAACCGCGTCCAGCACCTCCTGCATGGCAAGGTCATGTTTGAGCAGGAGGTAGGGGTCGATCTGGATTTGATACTGCTTGGTCTCCCCTCCGTAGACCAGAACTTGCGCCGTGCCCGGAATGGACTGCAGCCGGGGACGGATCGTGAAATCTGCAAGGGTTCTGAGCTCCATCATCGAAGTTTTTTCGCTGGTAAGACCGATGAGCATGATCTCACCCATGATCGATGTAATGGGAGCCAGGGCCGGCTGATCCACTCCCTCCGGCAGCAGGTTCTGCAGGGTCTTGAGCCTCTCGGTTACGATCTGCCTTGCTGTATAGATTTCGGTCCCCCATTCGAACTCCACCCACACGATGGAAAGCCCCTGGATCGAGTTCGAGCGGACTCTTCGGACACCGGAAGCGCCGTTTACCGCGGTTTCGACGGGAAAGGTCACAAGGACCTCGATTTCTTCTGGAGCCATTCCGTGCGCTTCGGTGAGGATCGATACCGTCGGTGCCGTAAGGTCTGGAAACACGTCCACGGGAATTTGTGGAATGGTATAGACTCCAACAACGAGCAATGAAATTGCAGACAGGACAACAATCAGCCTGTTCTTCAAACCGAACTTCATCAATGCATCTAGCATGGCGATTCACCCTCCTTTAGCTTGAACATGGAATCAATGAGCGTGCGGATGGCCAATCGCCTTGGAGGATGAGGCCAGTTTTACCTGGTAGCCTCCCCGGGTTACGACATGCTCGCCCTCGTTCAGCCCGTCAAGGACTCCGGTCCAACCTTGGTAGCCGGGACCCGTGTCGACAACTCGTTTTTCAAACGTCTCTCCCTCCGTTTGAACAAAAACAACTTGCTTTCCGTCGTCATCGAACACAGCGCCTTCCGGAACACACAGGTAAGACTTCGGGTCCCCTATGTGAAGATCGACCTGGACCGTCTGTCCGAGTTTGAGCCTGTCGCCGGGATTCGCGATTTCAAGCAGGACGGGGATCGTACGGCTTTCCGGCTCGAGAATGTTCCCCATGCTCAGCACAAGGTAGTCCTCACCGGTGACCGGTATCTTGGTTTGCAACCCCGGGACGGTGAGCGTCACTCCCACCGGTTGTCCCATCCTGTAATAATCCTTCTCAAACAGGTCCACCTTCAGCCAGACACGGGCGGGATCCACGATGGTCAGAAGTTTTTGCCCGGGTTCCACCTTCTGTCCCGGCATCACGGAAACCTCTGCAATCATTCCGGCAATCGGCGCCTTCAACTGGAATTGGCCAGAGTTGGCGGACTGGCTCTGCGTCTCGAAGCTTGCTTTCTGAATGAGATAATGGTTATGGATTTGCTCGAACTCCCGATCCGATATCGCATGATTTTCTTTGAGTCTTTTCGCTCGTGCGTATTCCTTTCTGGCAAGCTCATAGGCAAGCTTTCTGCCCATCCAGCTATTGGAGGGGTTCAACGGCTGAGACAAAGTGACCAAAATCTCTCCCGCCTTCACACGTTTACCCGGAACCAGCGTTTCGCTCCCATCCGCCACGCGCAGAATCCCTTCCACAGGTGAAGTTACCTCCGCGTAAGACGACCGCCTGGGTATGACACTTCCCAACGATTTGAGAGAATCGAGGAGAGGTTTCTGCTGCACCCGTTCGGTGCGGAAATCGATTTTCCACTGTTGTTCTTTCAGGAAGGCAATGCCCTCCTCACCTTCTTCCTGCATCTCGGGGATATCCTCGAGGCGTTCGTGGACAACGAGAGGGCCCAGGGAAAACGTCTCTTCCGTCTCCGGACCTTCGTAGTCCAGGGAGAAGGCATATGTGCCGATCCGAGGAAGGTTCACAATGGGTGTAAAGATCCCTTCCCGCAGCAGCGTGTCATCCCTTACTTCAAAGGTTTCTCCCGATTCATTGACAAACTTCAATTTCACGGCGCCGTTCCTGACCGGCTGAAAATCTTGTAAATGTGTCAGGTGGATTATGAATTTTTCTCACTCGATCATGATCTGAATGGGTTATTCCATGAACAGTTCCATATCATCGGACCATTGCGTAACCGCCCGTGTGGGCGCCTCCTTTTCACCATTCTCGTGTTGTTCATGCCCTTCATTCACACCGCAGTGGGTGAATCCGAACAGAAACAGCATCGCAACCGCAATGAAAGCTAATTTTCGGCCGATCATCGGTCATCTCCTGATTTGTCAAAGGATACGATTTCCTCACCCGAAATGGACTCGAGCAGAAATAGCAGGTGGTAATACTCCGTAAGAAACTCGCTGTAGTTCCGTTTGTTCTCCATGTGAACCTGTACTGCATTCAAAACATCCCAAATGGAAATTTGCCCTTCCTGAAAGGCTACCGACAGCGAGTTTAAGAACGCGGGTTTCGATCCAAGCATCCCCGCCATGGACTGCAACGCCTCCCGATAGACATCAATATCTCCGAGGGCCCTGGAAACCAGGTGTAACGTGCTGATCTGGGACCTGCGGTGTTCGGCTTTCAAAAGGCCTAGTTCCTGCTTTTGCTGGTCCCGTTGCGCCCGGTTCCAGTCGAGAACGGGAAACGGCAAGGTAACACCCGCCACATAACCGTTTTCATCTGGAGATACCCTCTTGTATCCCGCCTCCACAGTCATGGCGGGTAAGATGCGTGCAAGTTCCATCTTCGTCCTCTTTTCCAATGACGCTATCTTTCTCTGCCGCGACAAGCTGCCGGGCGTTTCCGGGATCCTGGTCCGGATAAATTCGTCCCCGTCGACCTCTACAGGCAGAAATACGATATCCGTAACGAGATGAATCCGGCGGGAGGGTTCGATGCCTAGCAAGGCTTTCAAGCCGCTTCCGGCCTCGTCCTTATGGTCCTCGAGCCGCACAACATCTGCCTGCAGATTGAACACCGCCATCCGGATGGTCTGTTCCTCGAGGCCGGAGAGCGTACCCTCCTGTTTTTTGCGTTGGGCCACTTCCGATATTCTCCTGGCCATTCCGATGACTTCCTGTAGATTGGAAAGCTGCGTTTCCAGCAGTTTGAACTCCACGTACTGGCCTTTTATGGTGAGGTGTAAATCTCTAATCTTCGCCTCTTTTTCAAGTTGGGCCCCCTCCACATAGCTATTCCAGCCGTTCTTTCGCATGGAATAGATCCAGGGCATTTCAAACTCTTTGCTGAGAACGAGGTATTGATCCCGCGCCCCTCCTGCATATTCATGAAAATAGGAAATGTCGGGGTTGGTCCACTGCAGATCCACATCTCGCTCCGTGACGGCCAGGCCGTACGACTCTTCCATCATGCGTATCTCTGGGCTCTGGCGGGCCGCTAAATCCGTCAATTCGCCAAACGGGATTTCCAAGGGTGGTTGCCCCTTTGCTGACGCTGATGACAAGGCGAGAATAAAAGCGACGAGCAGGGACAAGAACGCACGGGTAACCATGCCGGGCCTCCTCAGGTATTGTTATTGACACTGAATGTGGGATGTTGCTTTGAACGAATCTTGGGAAGGGTTAGGAATGGCGGGGTGGGCCGCGGGAGATGTTCGATGAGGCTATTGTTCTTTCAATGGGAGTTATTCCAATGGGGCGTATTTCGGAAGAAAAAATGCGCGGAGTTTTGCAATCGGTTGTAAATTGGTGAAACCCTAAAGGTTGAACAAAGGAAGCGTGGCAACAGATGTTCTGTGTTCGTGCCTGGACGAACGCAGGGCAGAGGGTCACATGTCCATGATTCTCGTGAGAATGCTCCTCTCCTTCATGTCCTTTGTGCGCCTCATGATCCTCATCCATGGAATGTGCACGCAGAACTGCTCTTGTGTCCCCTTCCTCATGAGCGTGGTGAAAATGAATGTAGGGGTATACCTGCGACAGGCAGAACACCTGGAGAAGTAAGAAAACGGCAATGAATCTGTTCTTAGAGTGGACCATGTTCATTTTTTAGCCGTGTCGTTGCCGACTGGCGGTTCAATTTATTTAACTGGGAAGGGCTCTTTGCATACCAATTCGATAGGGAATATGATGGCTCACGGCGGAGATAAGGTCAAGTCTTTTCGGGAGCCCTGTGAATTTACAAGGGTTAAAAGAGTTCCTTCACAACAACGACTCACCTATCTTTGGCACTTTGGGGCTATAGATCTCGAATTCCTTTCCCCCAAGTTCCTTTCCCATATAATAAATTTGAATAGCCCATGTTCCGGGAACCAACTCCCAATCCTCCTCAAAAGCATAGTCGTTGTAATATGGAGTTCCTATCCTCACTCGTCGCACGAACTCATTACCGGAAAAGGACCGCTTGCTCTTCGGATCTCTCAGTTCCGGGTATGAATATCTGACCTTGACCGTGATTTCTTCGCCTTGCGGCGATCCCACGACAACGTATCTCATGCCAAAGCGGCTTCCCAGAACTGCCGGGATCCTGTCCGTCTTTTCGGACAGATCTATCTCTGTCAGGGTACTGATCTCTCCTTTCGGGGCGTCAGGATCTTCTATCCCGGTTTTGATTCTTGCCTTGTAGATTCCATATTCAACGATCTCAAGTCCTTTTACCTCAACCGCTTCCGAAAACGCAGGACAGACTGCAAAAGCGAGCAAGAATAACATTGCAATGGCTGATTTCTTCACGATAACCCTCCTCAGGGGTCCTCTGTTTGTATCACGAGTAACCTTTCGAGTTGTGTCAACGCCGGCGGCAGTAGGGGAGACACCGGTTTTTTGTTCAAGGGCTTCTCTCCGACATCAGGGATAGACTCGCGGATGAAAGGACAACCAGAACCGAGCCAATATTATGCACCAAGGCCCCCATGATCGGCGTCAAAAACCCTCCACCGCTTGCCAGGACAGCTGCCGCATTGAAAGCCAATCCAAACACGATATTCCACTTGATTATCCGGATCATCCGCTGGCTCAGCTTGACCAGAAAAGGGATCTTCGAGATGTCGTCATGCATAAGAGCAATGTCCGCGGTTTCCAGTGCAGTGTCCGTCCCAGCAGCACCCATTGCGATCCCCACATTGGCTGCGGCAAGCGCGGGAGCATCGTTGATGCCGTCTCCCACAAAGGTTACAACATTTCCTGAGTGCTGATATTGCTTGATGACGCTCATTTTTTGTTCCGGCTTTAGTTCTGACCAGATTTCGTTCAAGCCAACGGCATCGGCCACTAAACGTGCGGATTTGTCATGGTCTCCGGAGAGCATACCGATGTGCTCGATGCCCATCGTTCTCAATTTCCGGATCGTGTCCCTTGCTGAGGGTCGAATATGATCGGAGACACTGATGATGCCTAGGGGCTTGCGATCCTGATATACAACCAGGGGAGTCGCCCCCTTTTCTTTGAAACGTTCGAGGTGTACTCGTAATGGGAGCGGGACTTTCATGCTCCCTCCCCCAATGTACGCACTGCCGACCTCCACCAGGCTTCCATTCACATACCCTTTAACGCCCAGGCCAATCTCGGTGACCATGTCTTCCGCACGAGAGATCGCGACCTTCGCATAGTGGGCAGCCTTCAGAACGGCCTGTGCAAGGGGGTGTGTGCTGTTCTGCTCAATACTGGCTGCCTGGGTCAATACCTTGTCGCTGTTGCCCATCTCTGCCGCAACGATCTCCTCTACCCGTGGACTCCCTTGCGTCAGGGTCCCGGTCTTGTCAAACAGCAGAACGCCGGTCCGGCCAACCTCTTCCAGATACGTGCCGCCTTTTACCAGGATGCCCGACTTTGCGGCCCTGCCTATACCCGCAATAATGGCTGTGGGTGCGGCAAGTATCAGGGCACAGGGACATCCCACGATAAGGATGGTCACCGCCCGGCTGATGTCTCCCGTAATCAACCAGGCCAGTCCGGCACAGAGGAGGATCGTAGGAGTAAACCAGCGTGCATATCTGTCGATAAGCCTGATGGCCTCTGGTTTGTGCGCTTCCGCCTCGGAGACCAGCTTGATGATCTTGCCGAGGGTCGTATCCTTTCCGACCCTTGTCGTCTCCAGTTCAACCACACCATTCTGGTTCAAGGTTCCTGCGAAAACCGCATCGCCCACGTTTTTCTCCTGTGGGATGGGCTCACCGGTCATGGACGACTCATCTATGGCCGTCATGCCTTTCTTGACAATCCCGTCAACAGGGATATGATCTCCCGGCTTTACAAGAACAATGTCCTCGATTTTCACATCCGCAATGGATACTGTATGTGGCTGGCCGTCAACGAGAACAGTTGCGGTCTCCGGCGCAAGGGTGATGAGAGATTCGACGGCTTTTCGAGCTGAATCGCTCGTTGCTTGCTCCACGATGGATCCAAGCACCATGACGAAACTCACAACCGCTGCCGTCAGAAACTCTCCATGCAACAAAGCGGCGAGAATGGCAAGGCTAACGAGTTCATCCACGTTGATTCTTCGCTGAAGTAATCCCTGCACGGCTCCCCATATAATTGGAAGACCGTTCAACACCACGGATGCCAGGGCCAGAAGAATCCCTACCCACGAAGGAGTCACGGCTCCCTTGTCCCATAGATAACTGGCCAGCGCCAATCCTCCTGCGAAGGCCACACGATAGAACATTGCGGTTCGCATCAGTTCACGGTAAACCCCAAGCTTGGCATAACGCCCGATCATGGTTCCTGATTCTCCTACCTGCTCAATCTCTTGAAGGCTTCGATGACTTGCTGGATCAACGCTTCGTCTTTTTCCTTGTCTTGAAACGCATTGGAGACACACCCCTTGAGATGGTCTTCCAGAATGACCATGCCAAGAGAATGGATCGCTCCGTTAAGTGCGGCGATCTGTTTTAGAACGTCAAAACAGTCTTTGTCGGCTTCCACCATTTTCCGAAGCCCTCGAATCTGTCCTTCAATCCGGTTGATTCGATGAATGAGCTTCGTATGATCATCCCCGCAAAGTGCCATGGCAACCTCCCGTCTCAAAATACATATACCTTGTATATGTATATATCGTTCTGTGGACTGTGTCAAGCGTCCCCCTGGCAAACATCTCCCTTAATGCGATTTCAGGACAGAATCCACTGTTCATATTTCAACGATCTTCGTTTATCCGGAGTTTCATGTCTTCGCCATTATGTTGCGGGTTGGCCCAACCCATTGAAATGAATGGATTC
>CAZSUQ010000159.1:0-9146 GCA_964609935.1 uncultured Thermodesulfobacteriota bacterium
CTGATGATCATGAACCTGATCGACAAGCCGCTGATCGCGGCGGCCTTCTTCGCGCTCTTCGGCGGGATGTTCCCCTACATCTGGCTCGCTGACCAGATCAAGAAACGTCACCACAAGATCCAGCGCGCCCTGCCTGGGCTGTCCAAAGGGCCCCGCTTCTTGCCCTTCCTGCGTGTAGTCGATATATAAAGGAGAACGATTGGTCTATGGATAACAAACTCCGAAATGCATTTCAATGAGTCCACAGGTGCCGGAACGACACGGTTCAAACATGAAGACCCTCAGCCCCAGGGTGCGAACCCATGCCGACAGGGAGCGGCTGGCCTACCTGTTCTGGTTGATGAACAGGGCCTACTGCAGGCTCATGCACGGGTTCACCTGGCAGGGCCCGGATCCGCTTCCTGCTGATGGGCCTGCCATCCTCGTGTGCAACCATCTGAGCAGTGTGGACCCCTTTATCCTCTCCGCCTGCACCAGGAGGGTCCTCTCCTTTCTCATTGCCAGGGAGTTTTTCGACATCCCGGGTCCGCGGTTCTTCTTCCGGCGCATGGGGTATGTGCCGGTACGCAGGGACCGGCAGGACGTGGGGGCGGTGAGGAAATCACTGCAGGCCCTGCAGAGAGGCCAGGTCCTGTGCGTCTTTCCAGAGGGGGGCATCGACCGGGGCTTCCAGGCCCCACACCTGGGCGCCAGCTACCTCTCTCTCAGGTCAGGGGTGCCGGTCATCCCCGCCCGGGTGATCGGAACCCCCATGCTGGACTCGGTCTGGAAGGCACTGATGACCCGATCGGTCTCGAACGCCCTGTTCGGTGCCGCGTGCATCCCGCCAAAACCCCGCGACAGGAGACCGACCCGGACCCAGGTGGCCGAGTGGAACACCTCCGTTACAGAGGCCATCCTTGCCCTCGAGGCTTGACCGGAGGATTCCGAACCTCGTCCGGAACAACAAAGGTGCCTGTTCTCCGGAAGGATATGCAGGAGAGATCGTGATTGGAAGGGAGTTTAAGGCTTCCTTCAAATTGCGGGTTAGAGTGGGTAAGGCTCCGGATGAATGTAATCATGCCCGCAGTAGACGTGACACCTGCAGTCCGGATTGGGAAGTGGGCCGCAGATCTCTTCCTTCAATTCCCCGTATCTTCTGTCACATTCGTCGCAACCCATATCCTCGAATTTGAGCTGCTGCAGTGAGCCGGGTTTGCTCGTGTCTTCACAATCGAGTTCGCAATTGTCCCCGGTATATCCGCACGCCCCGAACCAGCAACTAAAAAGGATTCCCGTTGCCAGCAGAATAAGAATCTTTCCCTTTGGCTTCCGGAAATCTCCGGATCGCTCTTTTTCGTTCATTCTTCGATGTCTTCCGTACGTTGACACGTGAACCTTTTCCATAACCCTTATTTTATCAGGTACTGAAGAATCGAGCTACAGGGGGCACCACAAGGCCCGGAAGAACATTGACGCACTTTTCGGGCACTCCTATACTTTTCAGGAAACATGAGCCGGGAGGTACGGGGATGCACGCCACGGAAGCACACCGAGAACTTGCGGAGAAATTCCTCTACAAAGGGGTCTGGGATCATTCCTTCCTGCCCGATTCCCTGATCGAACTCGTCCGCTTCGTCTACAGCGATGAAGAGGCCCGGATCGTGCTGGCCCTGGGAACCACGCCCCTGCCCGCCCTGGCCGTGGCACGCAGGGTGCGGCGCCCCGTCTCGGAGGTGAGCCCCATCCTGAGGAGGCTCGCGGATCGCTGCTGCATTGCACGAATCAAGGTCAAGGGGTTTCCCCTGTACGGCTTCATGCCCATGGCCCCGGGTGTGTTCGAGGGCCAGATGTGCCGTGGCGAAGAAGACGCATACAACCGAAGGTTTGCAGAGCTCTTTGAACAGGTCTACGAGGAGCTGTTCACCTGGCTCAAGCCCAGGATGGAAAACAAGAACATGCGGTTCGGCCGCATCATCCCCATTGAACGCTCCATCGACGCCACCCCGGGCCTGGGTGTTCTGGCCCTCACCACGGACAGGTACTCGGAGATCGTGGACCGGAACAAGAGCTTCTGCCTGGTCCATGCCTGCAGCTGCCGTCACGAGCAGGAACTCCTGGGCAAGGGCTGCGGAAGGCCCAAGGACGTCTGTTCCGCCATGGGCGCCCTGGCCGACTTTGTCGTGGAAAACGGCCTTGGACGGCGGGTGTCGAAACAGGAGTTCCTGGAGGCCAAGCAGCGCGCCGCAGAGGCAGGCCTAGTGAACATGACGGACAACCTGAGAGACCCCATACAGGTGTGCTCGTGCTGCGGATGCTGCTGCGGTGCGCTCCGGATCCTCACCCAGTTCAACATCCCGAGCATCATCACACAGAGTCACTTCGAGGCAAGGGTGAACACGGAGAAGTGTATCGGGTGTGAAGCCTGTGTGAAGATCTGTCCCATGAAGGCCGTCACGGTGAGCAACAAAAAGGCCCTGGTGGATTCGGCCCGATGCATCGGGTGCGGGGTGTGCGTGGTCAAGTGCGACGAGAACCGGGCCATGGGCCTGTCGGAGCGAAAGACCCACGTGCCCCCGTCGGAAACCCTTGGCGACTATGCCCTGAGCAGGTACTTCGAATACAAGGGCCTGAACAACACGCTCGCGCACAGGCTCAGTCTGGGGGTCGGCCGCCTCATAAACCGGGCATCCCCCTTACACCTGTCCGGTCCGAAGTACAAGGGAAAGAACTAACCTGTAGATTACAGGCACCTCAGCTCGACAGCAATTCCGCATAATCCCGGTCAAGCCGCTTCAGCCGTTTGAGCCACCTCTCATATACCACCATCACGCCCGGGATTTCCTTCCAGGAATACCTCCTGAGGAAAGACAGCCCCTTGGAGGGGGGGACGGACTTCCGGTAGAGCTCGTAATACTCCCGATAAAAATCCTTGAGGGGCAGCCGTGTGGGAAGCAGGGTGTGGATGAAGTCGAAGTAATCATAGTTGTGCGTGATCATCTGGTCCTTGACCTCCTCGAACAGGTCGGTTCCGGGCAAGGGGGTGAGAACGGAAAAGGAGGCGAAGTTGAGTTCCAGCCTGCGGCAGAAGCGTGACATGGCGGCGAAGTCATCCTTCTCGAAATCCGGCCTCACAATGAAGGACGCATAGATGTCCAGTTCCAGGTCGTGAAGGATCCTGACCGCCCTTTCGTTGTCACTCACGGTGGAGCCCTTGCGGATATTGAGGAGATCCTTGTCACGAAAGGCCTCCAGGCCCACGAAGACACGGTGGAGCCCCACTTCCTTCCACGCTTCCAGCAGATCGGGGTGGCGCACGATGGTATCGCTCCTGCCGTAGAGGAAAAAGCCCTTTCGAATGCCCGCCTCTTTGATCAGCCGGGCCAGCTTCAGCATTCGTTTGGTGTCCACCAGGGATTCGTCATCCGCAAAAAAGACAAAAGGCTCCTGGATCCCTTCCAGTTCCGCCACCACCTGTTCCGGCTGCCGTGTCCGGTATTTTCCGTCGGAGATCTTCCACAGGGCACAGAAGTTACACCGAAAGGGGCAGCCCTTGGACGTGCGGATGGAAGCCAGCGGCTTCATCCACTCGGAAAAGTAATGCTTTCGATATGGGGCTGTCTTGTCTCTGAGGGGAAAGGGGAAGGCATCCAGATCCACGGGGGCCTGAGGCACGATTCTGGTGATGGCATCGTCTTTCACAAGGGCAAGCCCTGGAACATCTTCAAAGCCGCTTCCCTTTTCATGCTGTTCCACGATCTGCTTGAAAGAGAATGCACCTTCTCCGAGAACGATGAGATCCACGTGCGGTGTCACAAAGTCCTCGGGCCTGATCGTGGCATGATGACCGCCCACAACCGTGAGCACCCGGGGGTTCCACTCCTTCACGTCCCGGAAGAGCTTCCGGACTGTGTTCACGTGCACCGTGTACGCGGTAATCCCCACAACATCCGGTGAGAAGCCGTTCAGAACCGCATGCAAACCCTTGTCCAGGCGTAGATCGAGGATCTTGACGTCGTGATGGTCTGCCACACCGGCGGCAAGATACTCCAGCGCAAGGGGTTCGTAGAGAAACACGTCTTCCCCGGCCATGGACAGCGGGGATTTGGCAGGTTCGATCAGCAGAATCTTCATAGGCCCGCTCCTTTGGGTTGTCATCTTACTGCCGGACCGATGTGCGCGTCCAGGAGAATTGGCTTGACAGGGGTGATCCCGATTGCTAATATAGAACCGACTGGTCGGTCAGCTTATTGTTTATCAGTATTACACCAATAATTCAAGGTTATTTTTATGACCGACCGTTCGGTATTATATCCTGGAGGGCGCATGCCGGCAGCAAAGGACAGGAAGAAGGAAAAGAGGAGCCATATCATCCAGGGAGCGGCCCGGGTGCTGGCCCGGAAGGGTTACAACCGTACGGTCATGGCGGATATTGCCGAGGAGGCTGGGATCGGGAAGGGCACTCTTTATGAGTATTTCAGCTCCAAGGAAGAGCTCTTCTTTGCCGTGTTCGAGTGGTTTGTCCACGAGGTGGCAACCACCGACGTGGGCATCTCCGCCCTTGGCATGCCGGCATCCCGGAAGCTTGCCGCACTGAGCGAATCCCTGATGAAGACCCTGGGTGACAACGAGGAGCTTTACGCTCTTGTCATGGAGTTCTGGTCCGCCACGGTCTCCCTCCCCCTCCGGGACAGGCTGAAACAGGCCTTCCGGGAAGCGTACAGGGAGTTCCGCGCTCTGGTGGGATCTCTGATCAGGGAAGGGATCGGGCAGGGTGAATTCAGGCCCGACGTGGACGTGGAGGCAGTGGCCTCGGCCCTCGTTGCCACCTGGGATGCCCTCCCCCTGCAGGCATGGTTTGACAAGGACTTCGACATGTCGAACACGGCCCGGGCATTTGTGGACGTGGTCATTCAGGGGCTCCTTGCCGACACAGAAACAACCGGTCCGGGTCCGGGAGATTGAAAGGAGGCTGCAAGCAGATGAAACAAAAAAATGTCCTTCTCATCATCGCCCTGATACCCGCCTTCCTGATCTGCAGCAGCGGACTTGAAACAACAGCCCAGGAAAAGATCACGCCCAAAGAGATCCTGGACAAGGTGGACGACCTGTTTCGGGGCCGCTCCAGCCACGGCGAGATGACCATGTCCATCCGGACGGTGCACTGGAGTCGTGCATTGACCCTGGAGTTCTGGAGCAAGGGAAAGGATCGATCCCTCATCCGGATCCGGGCGCCGAAAAAGGAAAAAGGGACCACAACCCTGCGCGTGAAGAACGACATCTGGAACTTCCTGCCAAAGACAAAGCGGATCATCAAGCTCCCCTCCTCCATGATGTCGGCCTCGTGGATGGGGTCGCACTTTACGAACGACGACCTGGTCAAGGAGAGCCGGATGGCGGAAGACTATGACTACGAGATCAGCTTTGAAGGCGAACGGGACGGACAGGAGGTGACCGAGATCACCTGCATTCCAAAGCCCGAGGCGGCCGTGGTGTGGGGAAAGGTGCTGGTCACGGTGAAATCGGTGGATTTCATGCCGCTGCAAATCCAGTACTTTGACGAAGACATGAAACCGGCTCGAACCATGACCTTTTCCCAGGTGAAGAGCATGGGGGATCGCAGGGTCCCCACCTTGATGACCGTTGTGCCTGAGAACAAGCCCGGGGAGAAGACCGAGGTCCTTTACAAGGACATCAAGTTTGACCTGGATCTTCCGGCCGGGCTTTTCTCTCTGCGTTCCCTTCAGCAGTAAGGAGCAGGACCCGTGATGACCCTTCGACTCGCCTGGCGCAACCTGTGGCGCAACAAGCGGCGCTCGGTCATAACCATGGCGGCAGTGGGCCTGAACGCGGGGATCCTCATCCTTTCCTACAGCCTGATGGACGGGATCGTTGTGCACACCGTGGAGAACGCCACCAACCTGGTGGCTGGAGAGGCCCAGATCCACACACCCGGGTATCTCGTGGACCGTTCCATGTACAAGTCCCTGGAGGATCCGGCCGCCATCCAGGCAGGGCTCAAGAGGGAGGGGCTTCCCGCATCGGCCCGGAGCTACGGATACGGCCTGGCAGCCAGGAAGACAAAATCCGCAGGGGCCCTGTTCTGGGGCGTGGACCCTGTCAGGGAAAAGGCGGCATTCGACCTTGCCGCGCACCTCGGCCTGGGAACATGGTTGCCGCAAACGCCCCGGAAGGGGCTGATCCTCGGAAAGAAGCTTGCCCGATCCCTGAAAGCCTCGGTGGGATCCGAGATCGTTGTGGTGGTTCAGGCTGCGGACGGGTCCCTGGGCGATGACCTCTTCACCGTCACCGGCGTGCTCAAGGCAGCCGGCGAGATCATGGACCGGAGCGCGGCCATCATGCACCAGGATGATTTTGCTGAGCTGTTCGTCTCCGGAGGACGCATCCACGAGATCGCCGTCAACACCAGAGGGGCCCGGACCCTGGAAGACATCGCGCTGGAGGCTGCGCGCGTTGCACCCGGGACCGAGGTCAAGACCTGGCGTCAGCTCATGCCCCAGCTGTCGGATCTCATCAGCTTCTTTTCCGCAGCCATCGGGCTGTTCGGCGTGATCTTCTTCCTGGCAGGCGCCCTGGGTGTCATGAACACCATGCTCATGGCCACCTTCGAGCGTCTCCGCGAGTTCGGTATCCAGAAGGCGCTGGGAGCAAGCCCCTGGCGAATCCTGAGGGATGTGTCTGCAGAGGCCGTTGTTCTTGGTTTTGTGGCCACCACGGCCGGCACTGCCATCGGGGTGGTCGCCACGTACTACTTCCAGGAGGTCGGGCTCGATACCACCATCTTTGCCGAAGGCGACACCTCCATTGCGGGCGTGGCCTTTGATCCCGTCTGGAGGGCTGTGCTGAGCGTGAAGACCGTGGCCCTACCGGTGGCGATCATGTGGGTCGTGTGCCTGCTGGCCTCCATCTACCCTGCAGCCATTGCTGCACGACTGGACCCGATCAAGGCCATTCATCATGTTTGAAACAATGCTGTTGACATCTATGGACACGAAGGAAGGCACCGGCGGAACCGTCCGAAGGTGAGGAGAAGGTCCCATGCTGGCAAGAATCGCCTGGCGCAGCATCTGGCGAAACAAGAGGAGGACCCTGATCACGGTGGCCTCCATCGGCCTGGGACTGGCCATTGCCATCTTCTTCATCTCCCTCGGGGAAGGGATGTATGCACAGATGATCGACCAGGTGGTGCGCATGCAGGCCGGATACATCACCTTTGAGCATCCTGAATACCGCGAGGCGCCTTCCGTGGATCTCTGGGTCAAGCTTCCGGAGAGACTGAGATCGAGAATCGACGGCTGGCGCCGCGTTGACCGAACCAAGCTGCTGGTGATCGGGCAGGGGATCGCCAAGTCCGGGAACGGGAACATGGCTGCAGGGATCATGGGCGTGGAGCCCTCCGTTGAAGCCCGAACCTCGCCCATTGCCGGTAATCTCATTGAAGGGACATACCTCGAAGACGGGGACGATCACAAGGTGATCATCGGCAAAGAAATGGCCGAGCGTCTGAACCTCGGCGTGGGCAAGAAGATGGTCCTCTCCTCGAACGATGTGAACGGAAACCTTGTGGAGGAACTTTGCCGCGTAAAGGGAATCTTCCGCACGGGGTCGGATGAGATGGACGCCTTCTTCATCCAGACGCCCATCGAGTTCACGCGGAAGCTTTACGGCATGCCCGAAGGCGGTGCCACGCAGGTGGGTGTGATCCTCAAGGATGCGGATGAACAGGATGTTGTGCTGAAAAAGCTGAAGAAACTCATGGTCCACCGACCGGTGGTGGTCCTGCCCTGGCAGCTCGTCATGCCGGACCTTGCCTCCTACATACAACTGGACAAGGGCGCAAATGTGATCTTTCAGGGCATCCTCATCTTCCTGATCCTCTTCACGATCTTCAACACCCTCTTGATGTCTGTTCTGGAGCGGCAGCGGGAGTTCGCCGTACTGCTGGCCGTGGGAACCAGGCCCGGTCAGTTGCGGAGGCAGATATTCCTCGAATCGCTCTTCATCGCCCTGGTGGGCTCTGCCGTGGGGCTGGCCCTGGGCGCACTCTTCTCCTGGCTCGGACACGCATACGGAATCGACCTGAGCGCGGTCATGGGCGAGAGCGTGAGCATCTCGGGATTCGCATTGACCAGCAAGATGCACACAAAGATCTCCGCAGGCATCCTTTTCGGGTCGGCAGCCATTGTCTTTACGGCAACCATACTCTTGAGCATCTTCCCCATGCGGCGAGCCTCGAACGTGAATATCGTGGATATGATTCGGTGAGTGAAAGCACGCAAGGTGGAACGGAACCACAGGAGGAACCGATGGCCGAGATCGTAAACATACGGAACGTCACCAAGGACTACGGCAGCGACGGGCTCGTCACCCATGCCATGCGGGGGGTTGATCTCACGTTGAAGGCCGGGGAGTTCACCGCCATGGCCGGCCCCTCAGGCTCGGGGAAGAGCACGCTGCTCAACATCATCGGCGGGCTGGACAGGCCCACCTCCGGCACGGTGGAGATCGAAGGGAAGGACATCAGCCGTCTTTCGCGAACCGAGATGAGCAGCCTTCGAAGGGACAGGATCGGTTTCATCTTTCAGTCCTACAACCTCATCCCCGTGCTCACGGCCCTGGAGAACGCCGAGTACGTCCTCATGCTTCAAGGGGTTTCGGTGAACGAGCGCAAGGAAAGGGTCATGGCGATTCTCAAGGAGGTGGGGCTGGAGGGCATGGAAAATCGTTTCCCAAGGGAGCTGTCAGGCGGCCAGCAACAGCGCGTGGCCATTGCCCGGGCCATCGCCCCGGAGCCTGCACTCATCCTGGCGGACGAGCCCACGGCCAATGTGGATTCCCGGACCGCAACCGGCCTGCTCGAACTGATGCGCACGCTCAACGAGGAGAGGGGGATGACGTTTCTCTTCTCCACGCACGACGATGCGGTCATGAAGCAGGCCCGGCGGCTGGTACATTTGAGGGACGGCGTGCTTGAAAACAACGAACCACATGAGGAGCAGGGTTGATGGGTTCCGCTCTTCATTCTCCTGCAAAGCCGGTTCCGTGCATCGAACGGCTGAAGCGTCGTGGAGCCGCCTTTGCATGCGGCCGGCGCTTTCTCTTGGCATTGATTATCCTCCCCTTTTTTTATCCTTTCCCCGCTCGGG
>CAZSUQ010000160.1:0-9116 GCA_964609935.1 uncultured Thermodesulfobacteriota bacterium
AGTTGTTTTTTGAGATTCGGGGCCGGATCGTATTGAAATACATCCGGGTCTGGATTTCAAAAAACAATCCGAAGGTTCCATGGTTACGCCGCTCGCAGTAGAAGGCTTCATGCAATATGCGGGCTAGTTCCCGGACCATGGAACGCTGCCCTTCTTTTCTGTGGGCGAAAGGCGACATTCCCCTCTCATGAACAAAGACGTCTCTACTCGGGAGATGGACGCGGCCGAGAAGAAGCTCGAAACGCTCCAGGCCCTGCTGTCCCCGTACAGGAAGGTGGCACTGGCCTACTCGGGCGGAGTGGATTCCTCCTTCCTCCTTGCCGTTCTCTGCAAAGACCCGGATCGCAGGGTCCTTGCCGTCACAGCCCTTTCACCCACGCATCCGAAACGTGAACAGGCCGATGCCCGGGAAATCGCACGCCGGTTCCCGGCAGAGCACAGGGAGATCGTCACGGACGAGATCAAGTTGCAGGCCTTCCGGAAGAATCCTCCGGACCGCTGTTACCACTGCAAGCATTACCTGTTTTCCTCTATGCTCGAAATGGGAAAGCGGGAAGGGTTCGATGTGCTCGTGGAAGGGTCCAACGTGGACGACCAGTCCGATTTTCGGCCCGGGACCAGGGCCCTTGAGGAGCTGGGCATAAAGAGCCCCCTTCTGGAGGCGTCGTTGACCAAATCCGAGATCCGGCTCCTGTCCCAAAGGATGGGACTGCCCACCTGGAACAAGCCCTCCGTGGCCTGCCTGGCCTCCCGCTTTCCATACGGCACACCCATCACAGAGGAAGACCTGGAGAAGATCGACCTGTGCGAGGCCTTCCTTCTCCAGAGGATCCGGGGGTCGGTCCGGGTGCGTTACCATGGATCAACGGCGCGCATCGAGGTGGATCCTGCCTCGATCCCGGATCTGTTGAAGGAGCGGGAAGCCATTGTTAATTACTTCAAGAACCAGGGCTTTGCCTACATCACCCTGGACCTGGAAGGCTTTAGAACCGGCAGCCTGAACGAGGTTCTGGACAAAACCCCCGCCGAATAACCCTTCCCGGATGTACTCGATTTACTTTTTTCATTCGAGATGCTACTTAACGGAAACGCCAACAATGCTTCGGTAACCTGATGCCATGAACCCTCCCCTTCCGGTCCGCCAGGGAATCCATCGAGCAACCTTCGCAATTGTGGACCTGGACGCCATTGCCCACAATCTCCGTGAAATTCGCAGCCTCCTGCCCCCGGGCACAGCGGTCTGCCCGGTTGTGAAAGCAGATGCATACGGCCACGGTGCCGTCCCGGTGGCAAGGGAGCTGGAACGGCTGGGAACGGAAAGCTTCGGGGTTGCAACCGTGGAGGAAGGGGTCGAGCTGAGGCAGGCAGGCATTCAACGGCCGATCCTGGTTCTCGGCATGGGGCCCAATGGACACGCAGAGGCCTTGGAGAACGAGCTCATCCCTGTCATCCACTCACCCGAGCTGGCAGGGCAAATCTCCGAGGCCGCACGAAAGAGAAAAAAGCCCGTTCCGGTTCATATCAAGCTGGATACCGGGATGGGGAGGCTGGGGCTTTTTCCCGAACAGGCGGCCCCGGTTGTAGCAGAGCTTCGTGAGAACCCGTGGATCCGGATCCAGGGCGTGGCAAGCCACTTCTCTTCTGCGGAATCCGATCCAGAATTCACCGGTTTACAGATGGACCGGTTCAGGCGATCGCTCAAGGAGGATGCCCTTCTGGGTTCGGATGAGGTTCAGGTTCACATCGCCAACAGCGCCGGTGTCCTGAACCTTCCGGAAGGGCCGCACACCATGGTCCGGCCCGGGATCATCCTGTACGGGGTCTATCCGGACAGGGGGCTCGAGGACAAGATCCGGCTCGAGCCTGTCATGACCTTCAAGACCCACGTGCTTGCCGTCAAGGAACACCCGGCAGGAAGCCCGATCAGCTACGGGCAGACCTTCCGGACGAGCCGCCCTTCCCGGATCGCCTCCCTGCCGGTGGGATACGCGGACGGATACAGGAGGGACCTGTCCAACCGCGGATGCGTGCTGGTGAGGGGAACCCGCGCCCCTGTGTCGGGCACGGTCACCATGGACCTGACCATGGCGGACGTTACGGAAGTGGCCGGCGCGTCGGCAGGCGACGAGGTGGTCCTTTTCGGGCGGACGGAACAGGGCCGGCTCCCGGTGGAAGAGGTTGCACGGACGATCGACACCATCGGTTATGAACTCCTCTGCGCTGTGAGCAGGCGCGTGCCCAGAATCTACATGAGGCACGGCAAGATCCTGGATGCATGATGAAAAACCCACGGAAGACCTGCGGCCTGCTCATCCTGATCACCCTGCTCATGGGGAGCGTTTTTCTCCAGGGCTGCATGATCAGGAAGGGGCACACCGAGCTCGGCCCGATCTACTACAAGCGCCCCCTGCCCGAAGGCGGGGGAACCGAGTCGGCCTTCCTGTGGCCCCTTTTCCAGAAGACCTCAAGCGACCGGCTCCGGCAGTACGCCCTGCGTCCCCTGCTGAACTGGCGGATCGAGGAAACCGGCGGTCCCAAGGGAACAACCATTGAAATGCAGGGGCTCTGGCCCCTTTTCCTGCACCGGAAGACCCAGGGGTTGAGTCTTTCGAGAACCCGGGTCTACCCCTTCTTCTTTCACAAGCGTTTTCAGCATCCTGAAGGGGATGAAGACAAGGACCTGTTCCTTCTGCCCCTGCTCTTCACCGGACGCTCTGATCGCGAGGGGTCCTATTTTGCCCTCTTCCCCCTGGGCGGCGTGATCAAGGGGATCTTCGGCCAGGACCGGATGCGGTTCCTCCTCTTCCCCCTCTATGCGGATGCCAGGCAAAAGGACCATCGCGCCTGGCACTTCCTGTGGCCTATCTTCAAGTACGCAAAGGGGGGAGGAAAGACCCAGTTCCGCCTCTTCCCGCTCGTGGGCTGGAAGGAGAAGGAAGACTGGCGAAAGAGCCTCTTTGTCCTCTGGCCTTTCTTCGTTCGAATACAGGAGTGGCTTGGAACCGAGCGCCCCACCGACTCCTGGCTTTTTCTCCCTTTTTACGGAAAAAGGCGCACACCCTTTGGCAAGACACAGTTTTTTCTGTACCCTTTCTTCAGTTATCACCGGAACGAGAATCCGGGGAACCGATACCGGGCATGGCAGGTCCCCTGGCCGTTTCTGCAAATCACCCGGGGAGACATCTACCACAGGACCTATCTATTTCCCCTCTGGGGAACCTTTGACCGGAAGAACCGCTATCACAAGGATGTTGCCCTGTATCCCATCTACTGGTTTTTCGCCTTTGGGACAAAGGAGACCTTGACAACGCGGAGGTACGTCCTCCCCTTCTACTGGGACAGAAAGGTCACGGACCACGAAGGAGGGTTGATCCGGAAGCGGGTCAAGGTGTGGCCCCTGCTCGACACGTCAAGGGACGGGGAAGACCGCGGGCACGTGCGTTTTCTTTCCCCCCTCTGGTTCCGGGACCCGGAGGGCTTTGAGAGAAACTACGGGGACTTCTGGACCCTGTACAAGAGGGAGCAGAACTCCCGGGGCAGGAAAGACCAGCGCATCCTCTGGTACCGCTGGACAAGCCTGACCTCGTCCCGCGAAGAAGGGTCCGGGGACCGGGAACGTTTGGAGGAAAAACCCGTTCAGGCAGAGAAACCGGGCACATTGCCGCAGACACCGGGCGAGGACATCCTCAACGAGGTGCCCCTGATGCGGGGGCTGGTGAAACCTTTGAAGGAAATGGGAAAAAGCCTGCCGTGAACCCTGTAAACCGTCTGGGGCTTCGGGTGATGGAGGAGGTGGAAGGCGTGGGGAGACTCCTCATCGTCCTTCTGGCCACCATACGGGGGATCCTTCTTCCTCCCTACCGGTTAAGGGAAATTGTCCGCCAGATGCGGTTCGTGGGGGTGAAATCCTTCTTCGTCTGCTCCCTCACCGGTACCTTCACGGGCATGGTCCTTGCCCTGCAGGGTTATCATGCCTTCAGCACATTCGGGGGGGAGACCATGGTGGGGGCCGCCGTGGCCCTGAGCCTGACCCGCGAGCTCGGCCCCGTGCTCAGTGCCCTCATGGTTACGGCGCGCGCCGGATCCGCCATGGCGGCCGAACTGGGAACCATGCGCGTAACCGAACAGATCGATGCCCTGCAGACCATGGCCGTGGATCCCATCGAGTACCTGTTCGCCCCCCGCATCATCGCTTCGCTTTTCATGCTTCCCGTCCTGACTGTTTACTTCGATTTCCTCGGCATCGTGGGTGGTTACTTTGTGGGCGTGAACTATCTACACATCCCTGAAGGCCCCTTTGTGAACGCCATGGTCCAGTACACGGACTATGTGGATCTCACGGACGGATTGATAAAATCCCTGTTTTTCGCTTTAATATTGTCGGTCATCAGCTGCTACAAGGGATACACGGCAGGCAAGGGCGCAGAGGGCGTGGGCACGGCCACCACCCAGGCGGTTGTGCTCTCTTCCGTTCTGATCCTGGTCAGCGATTACTTCCTCAGCGACTGGCTGTTCTGAGAGTGACGAACGAGGGCTCAAAGCGAATGAGCGTGTGATCTTCCCTTACACGTCTCCAGGCTGAGCCCTCGACGTATTTGCGCAGCAGCAAGGATCGTAAAAGGGGATCCGGCGCACCCCCAGGGAACCTCTCCTTGCAGGCCCATCTGGTGTATTGGCGAGAGGGTACCAGGCGCCTGAATACGGGAATAAGGCCTTGATCCGGATCGAAGATCTGCACAAATCCTTCAGGAACCAGAAGGTGCTGGACGGCGTAACCCTGCACATCCCCAAGGGAGAGATCTTTGTCATCATCGGGGGAAGCGGCGAGGGAAAGACGGTCCTTCTCAAGCACATCATCGGCCTGCTCCGTCCGGACAGCGGCCACATTTACGTGGACGGAGAGGACATCTGTCACCGGCCGAGCTGGGAGCTGAAAGAGATCCGCAAGAAGTTCGGCATGCTCTTCCAGGGGGCGGCCCTGTTCGACTCCATGACCGTTGGAGACAACGCGGCCTTTCCCTTGCGAGAGCACACCCATATGAAGGAAAAGGAGATCCGGTCCCGGGTCAAGAAGATGCTTGCAGACGTGGGCCTCGACGGCATCGAGGACAAATACCCTTCCGAGTTGAGCGGCGGCATGCGCAAAAGGGTGGGCCTGGCACGCGCGCTGGCCCTGGAACCGGAGATCGTCCTGTTCGACGAGCCCACCACGGGCCTGGACCCCATCATGAGTGATGTCATCAACGAAATGATTTTGACCACCCAGAGGAGATTGGGGATTACCTTCTTCATCATCAGCCATGATGTGAAGGGCGCCTTGCAGCTGGCTCACCGAATCGCCATGCTGCACAAAGGGAAGGTCATCTCTCAGGGAACACCGGAAGAACTCGGCCAGGACCCGAACCCGGTGCTGAAACAGTTTCTGGAGGGGAGTTGCGAGGGCCCGGTCAGGCGAATGTAGACAAATGTGTATTCGAATTGCTACAACGTCACATGCAAAATACCTTTCGTCTTTGCTGGAAAAATCATCGAGCACCGGAACAACCCAGTCCGATCCGAACGGAGGGTGAACAGCCTTGGAAGGCCGCAAGACCGAATTCTGGGTAGGTCTCTTCACCCTGCTGGGGATCTTCCTCGCCCTTTACATGGTCTACCGCACCGGGGATATCCGCTGGGAGAAAACGCGCGGTTACGAGGTTCTCGTGAACTTCAGGAACATCTCCGGGCTGGATGTGGGAGACACGGTCCGGGTGGCGGGCGTGGAGGTGGGCAAGGTGGAAGGGATCACGCTGAAAAAGGATGTGGCCCGGGTAGCCCTTGTGGTGGATCACCACGTGGCCCTCTTCGAGGACGCCACCGCCCAGGTGAAGACACACGGCCTTCTCGGGAATCAGTACCTCTCCATCGATCCCGGGCACGAACGATTCCCGCGGGTCAAGCCGGGGGGAGAGATCCAGTCCTCTGTCTCCCAGGACGATGTCAACGTGGTGATGGGCAAGCTCAGCCACGTGGCCAGTGATATCCAGAGCGTGACCGAGAACCTGAAGCGGGTCTTCGGGGGCGAGGAGGGGGAGGAGTCGCTAAGGGAGATCTTCAACAGCACCCAGACCCTCAGCCGGGAAATGGCTCACATTGCAACGGAGAACAAGGAGCAGATCAAGCAGATCACCACGCACCTGGCCGGGCTCACCGGGGAGATCCAGCAGATGGTCTCCGAGAACCGGGAGGCGATCCGGTTGACCATGGCCACCCTGCCGGAGACCGCAGACAACCTGCGCGGCATAACGGGAGACACGCGGCGGCTGATGGAAGAGCATTACGAGGACCTGTCGGTCATGTTTAAACAACTCCGTGTTGCGTCCGTGCGACTGGACGCTTCTCTGGAAAACATGGAAGAGATCTCACAGCAGATCAAGGACGGCGAAGGCACGCTGGGAAAGCTGATCTCGGATCCGGAACTCTACGACGAGGCCACAAACACCCTGCGCGAGGCAAGGAACCTGATCGAGGACATGCGGGAACAGGCGCCCATCTCCGCCTTTATCTCGCTCGGAGGCGCGGTATTCTGACGGCGAGGTGTTTTCCTTGCCAATGCCTGGTCCTGTAACGGCTTTTTTGCCCCATGTGGTTTGCGAGGGCGTCATTCTGAATGAGGAGAACCGATGAAGATTCTATTGATTGGGAGTGGCGGAAGGGAACACGCTCTTGCGTGGAAGATCGGGCAGAGCCCGAAGGTGGAGGAGGTGCTCTGTGCCCCCGGCAACGCAGGTATCGAACAGGACGCCCGGTGCGTGGACGTGGCAGCGGACGACGTCAAAGGGCTCCTGAAGCTTGCAAAGAAGGAAAAGGTGGACCTTACGGTTGTAGGCCCCGAGCTTCCCCTGACCCTTGGCGTGGTGGACGCCTTCCAGGAAGAGGGGTTGAAGATCTTCGGCCCCACAAAGGAGGCGGCCAGGCTCGAAGGGAGCAAGGCCTTTTCCAAGGAGCTGATGAAGCAGGCCAAGATCCCCACGGCCTTCTTCTCCACGTTCACGGACCCGGAGGATGCGAGCCGATACATCCAGGAGGTGGGCGCCCCCATCGTGGTCAAGGCGGACGGATTGGCTGCAGGCAAGGGCGTCATCGTATGCCAGACCGTGGAAGAGGCCCTGGATGCGGTGAACCTGATCCTGGTGAACGAATCCTTTGGGGATGCCGGGAGCAAGATCGTGGTGGAGGAATGCCTGCAGGGTGAAGAGGCCTCCTATCTGGTCTTTTCGGACGGCGAAAACCTCCTGACCATGCCATCCTCCCAGGACCACAAGCCCGTGCTGGACGGTGACAAGGGTCCAAACACCGGTGGGATGGGCGCCTATTCGCCTGCACCGGTGGTGACCGAGGAGCTTGAAGAGCAGATCCTAGAAGAGGTCATGAAGCCCGTGATCCGAACCATGGCGGACCGGGGCCACCCATACAGGGGCGTTCTGTACGCCGGGCTGATGATCGAGGAAGGCAGGGCCAAGGTGCTCGAGTTCAACTGCCGGTTCGGTGACCCGGAAGCACAGCCCCTGCTCATGCGCATGAAGAGCGACATCGTGCCCGTGCTGGAGGCCGTGGCGGACGGGAACCTCTCCGGGATCGAAACCGAGTGGGAACCACGGGCCACGGTGTGTGTGGTCATGGCCTCCAAGGGGTATCCCAAGGACTACAAGAAGGGTCTGGCCATCTCCGGCCTCGACAAGGCAAAGAAGATTCCGGACACGGTGGTCTTTCATGCCGGGACGAAAACGTCCGGGGACAAGATCGTCACGGCCGGCGGGCGCGTGCTGGGTGTGACGAGCCTTGGGGAGACGATTTCCGAGGCCATTGACCGGGCCTACAGCGCCGTGGAGTGCATCGCCTGGAAGGGGGCGCACTACCGTAAAGACATCGGGCGCAAAGCCCTGGAACATCGGCATCGATCCGCAGAGTGAGCGGACCAGTCCTGAAGAGGTGTGGCAATGAAAAAGATCAAAGCGCGTGTCGGTATACTCATGGGAAGCCCGTCGGACAGGCCTGTCATGGAAGAGGCCTGCAAGGCGCTGGACCAGCTCGAAATCCCCTGGGAGATGGGGATCTCGTCCGCCCACCGGAGCCCGGAGAAGACCCTGGCCTACGCCTGCCAGGCGAGCAGGAGGGGGCTGGGCGTGCTCATTGCCGGTGCAGGATGGGCAGCCCACCTGGCCGGGGCGGTTGCCGCTTCCACCACATTGCCCGTGATCGGCGTTCCCATCGACTCCTCATCCCTGCAGGGGCTCGACGCCCTGCTCGCCACGGTGCAGATGCCTCCCGGTGTTCCGGTTGCCACGGTTTCCATCGGCAAGGGAGGGGCCCGCAACGCGGGGATCCTGGCCGCACAGATCCTTGCGCTTGGAGATCCCGCCCTGCAGAAAAGGCTCCGCCGGTTCAAGGAGAAGCTCGCCCGGGAAGTGGAGAAAAAGGATCAGGCGCTTCAGGACAGCTTGAACAAAGACATAGAGCCTTGAGCGTTAACAGAACGATCCCTTTTCGATTCAGGCGATGGAGAAGTGCCCATATACAAGGCTTCGCATGATTAGGAGCTTGTTTTCTGGCCCGTGACCTCACTCATCCCCATAGAACCGCTCCATCCTGAATTCGAGTCCCTGGAAAGGGCCGGAGAGGTCCTGCGCCGGGGCGGCATCGTGGCCTACCCCACGGAAACCCTGTACGGGCTGGGTGTGGATCCCTTCAACACCGACGCAGTGGAACGGCTCTGCAGCCTGAAAGGCCGCCCCGAAGGTATGCCCGTTTCCATCCTTGTCAGGGACCTTGACATGCTCGGGCAGGTGGTCCGGACGATCCCGCCCGGGGCCATGAAGGTGATCCGGGCCCTTCTTCCCGGCCCCCTCACCGTGGTGCTGCATGCAAGGCCCCATGTACCGGACCTGATTACGGGCGGCACGGGCAAGGTGGGGGTGCGCATCTCCTCCTACCCGCTGATGGGTCACCTCTTCAAGCACCATGCCTCACCCTTCACCACCACCAGTGCAAACCCCACCGGGCGGCCCGGGGCCACCCATGCAGACCAGGTTCTCGCGTATTTCCCTCAGGGGATCGACTGTGTCCTTGACGGCGGG
>CAZSUQ010000161.1:0-9115 GCA_964609935.1 uncultured Thermodesulfobacteriota bacterium
AAACCAGAAGGTCCTTCCCTCGAACCGAACCGGGCTTGATCCGGGAATCCTCGGAAGATACCGTAGAAAGAGCAAGTGAAGCCTTCAAATTTCTCTCTTCAAAGGGGGGATGTTTGGAGGCTTTTTTGTGTCCCATGAGGCCATTTCCGTGAAAAAAGGCCCACGCGATCACCAGGAGACGGAAAAAAAAGATAATCGTTGACAACCACTATATCCTGTACTCTAATAGAAAGTTGGCACAAGATAAATGGTGGATCAAAGGATTCATCGCAAGATTCACAACCAGAAACCAAAGGAAGAGCACGCATATGGGAACCGTACGTTCTTTGGAGCAGGGAAGGACCAAGAGTTCAGGCCAGAAAAAGAAAAAGGGTTTGAGCCTTGATGATTCGACACCGTTGACAGGAGAAACCGCGTCAGGATCCTTTCCGGGGCTGAGCCGGAATGCGGTCCGTGTGATCGAGAAGCGCTACCTCCGAAAGGATGATCATGGCAAGCCCATGGAGACCCCGGAGGAGATGTTTCGCCGGGTAGCCCATGCCGTTGCCGAAGCCGACGGGCTGTATCAGGGGGAAGATGCCGGGCGGAGGAGTGAGGAACGCTTCTACCAACTTCTCACGAGCCTTGAGATGATGCCGAACTCTCCAACCCTGATGAATGCAGGTCGGGAGCTGGGTCAGCTGTCCGCATGCTTTGTTCTCCCGGTGGAAGATTCCATGGAAAGCATCTTCGAGGCCATCAAGCACACGGCCCTGATTCACAAGAGCGGGGGGGGTACAGGATTCTCCTTCTCCAGAATCCGGCCGAGAAACGATGAGGTCTGCTCCACAAAGGGCATATCCAGCGGGCCCATTTCCTTTATGACGGTTTTTGATGCGGCAACCGAAACGATCAAGCAGGGAGGGATGCGCAGGGGAGCGAACATGGGCATCCTCTCTGTGGATCACCCGGATATCATGGAATTCATCCACTGCAAGGAAGACAACAGCAAGCTGAACAATTTCAACATCTCCGTTGCATTGACCGAGGCCTTTATGGAGGCCGTAGACAGGGACGAAGACTACCTCCTCGTCAGTCCGAGAACCGGCCGGTCACAGGGAAAGTTGAAGGCGGCAGAGGTGTTCGACCGGATCGTCGATTCGGCCTGGAGGAACGGAGAGCCCGGCATCCTGTTCATGGACCGGATGAACCGGGACAACCCTACACCCCGGCTGGGAGAGATCGAAAGCACCAATCCCTGCGGGGAGCAACCGCTGCTCCCCTACGAGTCCTGCAACCTCGGTTCGCTGAACCTGCCCAGCGTGGTTCGAGACAACGAGAACGACTGGACGCGGCTGGCGGAGAACGTACGCGCCAATGTCCACATCGTGGACAATGTCATTGACGTGAATCGCTACCCGTTGCCCGAGATCGAATCCGCCACCCGGGCAAATCGAAAGATCGGCCTGGGGGTCATGGGATTTGCGGACATGCTCATCCAACTCGGTCTTCCCTATGATTCCGAAGAGGCCGTCAAGCTTGGCGAAAAGGTCATGAGCTTCATTGCCGAGGAAGCTGAAGGCGCCACCAGGGCACTGGCAGAAGAGCGCGGACCGTTTCCGAACTTCGAAACGAGTGTCTTTGCAGCCCGAGAAACAGGGACCCGAAGAAACGCAACGATCACAACCATCGCCCCCACAGGGACCATCAGCATGATTGCCGGCTGCTCCAGCGGGATCGAGCCCCTGTTTGCCGTTGCATATGTGCGAAATGTACTGGACAACGAAAAGCTCGTGGAGTTGCACCCTCTGTTCGAGGAGATCGCCCGAAGTGAGGGATTCTACTCGGAGGACCTGATCGAGAAGATCCTGGATACCGGGAGTATTCGGCAATTGGAGGAAGTGCCGGAGCACTGGCGGAGGGTTTTTGTCACCTCACACGACATTTCACCGGAATGGCACACTCGCATGCAGGCTGCGTTTCAGAAACACACGGAGAATTCCGTGTCCAAAACGGTGAACTTCCCATCCGAAGCGACCCGGGAGGATGTGAGAAAGGCCTTTCTGCTCGCCTATGAACTGGGGTGCAAAGGGGTTACGATCTATCGGGACCGGAGCCGCGACGATCAGGTGCTTCAAAAAGGGGGAACCCGGCACGAACAGGAGAAGAAGGAGCAACAGGAGATCATCGATACATCCGGACTCACTCCGCGCCCAAGGCCTCCTGCCATGAGAGGCGTCACAAGGCGAATGGAAACGAGCTGCGGGGCGCTCTATGTAACCATCAACTGGGACGAATCCGGATGGCCCTTTGAGGTCTTTACCTCCATGGGAAAGGCCGGGGGGTGTGCCTCGAGCCAGGCTGAGGCCATCGGAAGGCTTGTTTCCCTGGGGCTACGGGCCCGTATGGACCCAAAACAGATCATGCGACAGCTCAGGGGGATCAGTTGTCACTTGCCCAGGGGGATCGGCCGGAATCGCATCTCTTCATGCGCGGATGCCGTTGCCCAGGCCCTGGAACAGTTCTTTCAGGCAGAGATCGAAGGAAGCCTCGAGCCAGGGAATGAATCGCTCCGGGCGGCTTCCGTTGCGGTGAACGATGGAGGCCTTCTGTTCCTCAGGGGAGCCTGTCCGGAGTGCCAGGGTGCCCTGGAGCACGAGGGCGGATGCGCGGTTTGCCGTAACTGTGGTTACTCGGACTGCATGTAAACCAGACGGGTGGATGCCCCCTGTGCCCGGCTCGACCGAGCAGGTTCCCGAGCCTCGGCACAGGGAGGCATCGGCACAAAGATGCCCTGACCGCTTCTTCACCCCTTGCCCGAATTGAATGAAGCCCCTCCATGAATCTTTGAAACCCCTTGCTTTCTCCGCTATAATCGAGCAGCTTTTTCTTCGGGGGACGGATCGGATCCGGGAAGAGACAGGGGCATGATCCCATGACGTCGGATGAAACGGAAAAGGAACAGGGTGAATCCCCGGGCATGCTCATCACCTTCGAGGGAATCGAAGGGAGCGGCAAGACCACCCAGATGGATCTTGCGCAAAAGGAGTTGACCCGAAACGGTTATCAAGTTTTTTGTGCCCGGGAACCCGGAGGGACACCGATCGGGGAGAGGGTTCGTTCCGTGTTCCTTTCCGTGGAGAGCGCCGACATGGCGCCCGTTGCCGAACTCATGCTCATGGAGGCCTGCAGGGCGCAGCTGGTCAAGGAAAGGATTCTCCCTGAGATGGAAAAAGGGAGCGTTGTCCTTTGCGATCGCTTTACGGATGCAACCCTGGCCTATCAGGGGTTCGGGCGCGGACTGGATCAACAGCTCATCCATACCCTGAACCGGATTGCTACCCACGGGATTGAACCGGATCTGACCTTCCTGCTGGATTGCCCGGTGGAAATGGGCTTCCGGCGAATTCACGATCGTTACCGGAATGAGGAGCAGCAACGAGGCCCCGGAGGACCGGATCGACTGGAGGAGGAGGGGGTTGTTTTCCATGAGAAGGTGCGGAACGGATACCGTGTACTGGCTGGCGAGCACAGGGGACGGATCCGCCTTGTGGATGTGACCGGGGGAATCGAGACGGTTCACCAGCGGATCATGGCGTCGATTGTTCAGGCCATCGAAACACGGGGAAGCACATGCCTTTTGAAGAAATCCTAGGGCAGGAGCGGCCGGTTCAGGTCATCCGGAATGTCCTTGCCGCAGGGAATCTTCCCCACGCTTATCTTTTTTATGGAGCCAGGGGGGTGGGTCGGTTCAAGATGGCCTCGGCACTGGCAAAGGCCCTGTTCTGCAAAGAACAGGAGGCGGACTTCTGCGGGACTTGCATGGATTGCCGGCAGGTGGAAAAGGGAGGCCATCAGGACTTCAACGTGGTTTTTCCCCTGTCCAAGAAGAATGAAAAAGAGTGGGAGATCGACTTTGACAAGGGCGAGATCCGTATCGACCAGATTCGAGCGCTTCAGCGCTGGATATCGGTGAGAAGCTTTGAAGGCGGCTGGCGGGTATGTGTCTTCGACGGTGCGGAAAAGATCAACCCGCAGGCGGCCAACGCGCTTTTGAAGACCCTTGAAGAGCCGCCCCCAAAAAGCCTTTTGATCCTGATCAGCCCCACAAGGACACACCTCCTTCCCACGATCCAGTCTCGGTGTCATGCCATCTATTTTTCACCCCTTCAAGGCAGGGAGCTGGAGGAGATCCTGGCAGACCGGTTGGACGGATCACAGGAAGATCTGTCCCTGATCGCAGCGCTCTCTGAGGGAAGCGTTGGGAGAGCCCTCTGCATGGACCGGGACTGGGTACTTTACGAGCGAAGGGAATGGATGAACCGGCTCATCGCTTTGCTGGCACGCGACCCTTCGCCGTCCATCCTGGGTTTCGCCGATGAGCTTTCGAAGTCTGAACCTGAACGGTTGACGGACATTCTAGACCTTTATCTGAGCTGGTACAGAGACCTGATGATTTTTCACGCTACTGCGGCCCCGGAGAGGCTGCTGAACCGGGATTTCCTTCAGGAGATCAGGGAGGCGTCGGCTGAAGGGGAGTCCTCCCTGTGGCCGGGCTGCATCCGGGCCATCCAGAACGCGAAGACGGACATTCAGAACCGCATCAACGCCCAGCTCACGCTCGAGACACTCCTGTTCATGCTGGCCGGGGGACGTAAGGGGCCGGTGAAAGCGTTGCCCTATGCATGTTGACAGGGAGAAAGGAGCCTTCATGCCATGAGCAGCAACCCGGAGCAGACAAACAATACAGGGAATACCCTCTATGACATTGTCGGTATTCGGTTTGATAACCTGTCCGGTCTTTATTACTACAATCGGAACCAGCTGAACCTGAAGGTGGGGGATCTTGTTGTGGCGGAAACGGATCGAGGCGAGGGTGTGGGGATCGTGGTTCAGGACTGTGCAGACCCGGAACACCCCACCCCGTCCGTGACGATCAAGAAGGTCCTCCGCAAAGCGAAAAAGGAGGACATGGAAAGGGAGAAGAATCGGAGGGAACTCGAGCGCAAGGCTTTCCGCCTCTGCGTGAACAAGGCGGAAGGATTCAAGCTCGAGATGAACCTGGTGACTGTGCACTATCACTTTGACCGGACCAAGGCCATCTTCTACTTTACCGCGGACGGGCGGATCGATTTCCGGGAGCTTGTCAAAACCCTGGCCAGGGAACTCAACACCCGGATCGAAATGCGCCAGATCGGTGTGCGAGACAAGGCCCGGCTGGTGGGAGGGATCGGCTGTTGCGGGCGCGAGCTTTGCTGCAAGAGTTTTCTCACGGATTTTGAGCCGGTTTCCGTACGCATGGCCAAGGATCAGAACCTGCCCCTGAATCCTTCCAAGATCTCTGGGGTCTGCGGGCGCTTGATGTGCTGTCTCACGTATGAGTACAAGACGTACAAGAACCTTTCCAGAACCCTTCCGAAATGCGGCAAGAAGGTCAAGCTCGATGCAGGGGCCGGTAAGGTGACGAGACAGATCCCCCTGAAAAACGTGGTGGTGGTGGAGCTGGAGGACGGCAAGGAAATCACGCTGAGCCCGGAAGAGCTGGCGTCCAAATCGGTTTCCTCATAGATGAAGGAAGGGATGTACATCGATTCCCATGCCCATCTGGATTCAAAGGCTTTTGAATCGGATCGGCAGGAGATCCTCCAGAGGGCCTGGGACAATGGGTTGAAGGCCATCATCTCCATTTGTGTTCAAGACCGGCTGGAGGGTATCGAAAAGGCCTTGGCCCTGACGGAGGGGGAGGGACCGGTCTTTGCAACCGTGGGCGTCCACCCTCACGATGCGCGGAACCTGCAGCCGGCATGGATGACGCGAATGCAGGAACTGGCCGCTCACCCGAAGGTGGTGGGGATCGGCGAGACCGGGCTGGACTATCACTACATGCACTCCCCAAAGGACGCACAGCTCTCCGCCTTTCGGGCCTTCCTGCACTTGGGGCGACGGCTGAACCTTCCTGTTGTCATCCATACCCGCACGGCGGATGAAGATACGATCGAGATCCTGGACGAGATGCTGGACCAAGGAGGGGGGCCTCTGTGCGGTGTGGTTCACTGCTTCTCCGGTGATTATCCCCTGGCGGCGAAGATCCTGGACACGGGGCTGCACCTTTCCTTCACCGGGATCGTCACCTTTCCAAAGGCGGGCGAGCTTCGGGAGGTTGTGAAGAAGGTCCCTCTGGAAAGAATCCTCCTGGAGACCGACAGCCCTTACCTTTCTCCGGTCCCCTTCAGGGGAAGGAGGAACGAGCCTTCCCGCGTTGTTCACGTGGCGGAAGCGGTTGCCGGCATCCTTGGAACATCCAAAGAAGAAGTGGGTCGCGCAACGAGTCGGAATACGGCAAGGCTTTTCGGTTTGCATGAGATCGCGGAGCAGCTTGAAGAAACCTAGCCCGCTATCAGGAACAAAAGAGGGGTTTCGTGGAGTGTCGTCCGGGCAATTCAAGCTCAAACTCCCCAAAGGGGCCGGGGGGCCCCGGTGAACGATGCTGGAATCGCATTTGTACGGCGATTCGGGCCGGATGCACTGGAGCGTGTGGCCAAGGTTCATTTTCGCACCACAAAGAAGGTGCTGGCAGGCTGACCTTGAAGCATCCCGAAGTTACATGACCCGGTTAGCAACTCGGCGAGGGAACCCCAAACAGCACCGAACACACGTTCACCTTATATGAAAAGAGGCAGCCCCGAAGGGCTGCCTCTTCTTTTAAAGCGCTGCAAAGATCCCCACGTACCCGGGCCAGACCCAAAGCGGGTTCAACACCGCCTCTTGGCCGTTGTCCAGGGGGCGGTCAACTCATGAATAGTGCTTCATGATCTCCAGGGACTGGCTCATCACGTTTTCCAGTTCCTTCACGTTGGACAGCTCCGTGATCTTTGCCCAGTTCTCCGCTACCGCTTCCGGCGTGGCCGGTTCCTCGCCCAGGAAGGCTCCGTCGTTCACAAGGATGGTGGCTCGCTGCACGAGCCCGGCGCCTGCACAGATGGTGATCCCGCTTGCCTCGCAGGCCTCTGAACAGAGATAGAGCACCACGGGTGTGACGAATTCAGGGCTGAGTTTTTCGAAAACATCCGGCGGCATGATGTCCTCGGTCATGCGGGTGGCGGCCACCGGCGCAAGGGCGTTGACCTTGACGTTGTATTTGGCCCCTTCAATGCGAAGCGAGTTCATGAGGCCCACCTGACCCAGCTTGGCCGCTCCATAGTTGGTCTGGCCGAAGTTACCGAACAACCCGGTACCGGAGGCGGTCATCACGATTCGGCCGTAACCGTTCTCCCGCATGTTGATGAACGCGGGACGGGTCACGTTGTAGGCTCCGTTCAGGTGAACGGATATGACCGGGTCCCAGAGGTCGGGCTCCATCTTGGTGAAGCTCTTGTCCCGCAGGATGCCTGCGTTGTTGATGACGATGTCCACCTTCCCAAAGGCTTCGATCGCCTGTTTCACCATATTTTCGCCGCCTTCCTTGGTATGCACGCCGTCGTAGTTGGCAACCGCCTCGCCGCCGGCAGCCTTGATCTCGTCCACCACGGTATCCGCCATGGCAGACCCGCTTCCGCTCCCGTCACGGGCTCCGCCCAGGTCGTTTACAACCACCTTGGCCCCTCTTTTTGCCAGTTCCAGCGCATAGGTCCTGCCCAGGCCTCCGCCTGCACCGGTCACGATCGCCGATCAGCCTTCAAAATCGATCTACGCCATTTTATTCCTCCCTGTTTCGAAAGGGTTCGCAAGCCGGAAAGCACCCTTTAATAAATGGATTTCATCAAGAAGTCAACAGAACGTGGAAAGGTCCATGACCAGCGCCGCTCCACCGTAAATGCCCACATCCTTGTCGAGCCTGGCCCTGACCACAGGGGTATCCGTTGCGTGTATGTTGATGGTTCGGCTTGGGATCTCTTTTCTGATCACGTCGAACAGAGGGTCCCCGATCCGCGACACGCCTCCGCCAATGACAATGATGTCCGGATCGAGCATGCTGATGATCCCGCCGAGCCAGATACCGAGGAAGGTCCCGGTTTCATGAATCAGGTTCCTGGAAAAGAGGTCCCCTCTGGCCGCGGCACGTGCAATGTGCCGCATGGTCAACTGTTCCCAACGGCCTCCGGTCTCCTGCTCCAGTATGGGGGGCTTCTCAGGGAGCGCTTCAAGCTTTTCCCGTGCCCTCCTCGCAGCGGAAGGGCCGGAGGCGTAGGCCTCGATGCACCCCAGGTTCCCGCAGTTGCATCGAAGGGCATCGTCCTGTGAATGGATAGACACGTGGCCCCCTTCGCCGGCCATGCCGCTCTTTCCATGCAGGACCTTTCTGTGAAGGATGATACCGGTTCCAATGCCGGTACTCACCGTGGCGTAGAACACATGGTCACAGCCTTTTGCAGCCCCCCAAAGCGTCTCCGCAAGACCGGCGGCATTCGCGTCGTTATCCAGGCGGACGGGAAGTCCGTATCGTTTTTGCAGGAGATCCTGCAAGGGAAGGTTTTCCCATCCGGACAGATTCGGCGGATTCACCAGTACGCCCTGTTGTGTGTCCATCGGGCCGGGGGCACAGGCTCCTATGCCGATGATCTTCGCACCGGAACATGCCGGGTGCTCCAGCAGGGATTCCACGAGGCGGTACATCTGCCCTGATGAGTGGTGAAATCCTCTTTCCTGTTCGGTGGGAACCTCTTCCCGAGCAACCAGTTTGCCGTCGAGGGTGAGCCATCCTGCAGCGATCTTCGTGCCGCCGATATCCAAACCAAGAATCAGGTGATCCATGCCTGCACCCCTTTGTTCGAAGTCTCCAGCATTCTTAGAGGATTTCTTTTTCTATGTAAAACCGAAAAAAACAAGACATTCCAAGCCCGCCCGTTGAAAGTTGACAAAAAAGGGCTGATCTTGTCTCTTTCTGCATATACACAAAACTTGAAAAGTTGTTCAAGAAACGGATTTGTATTAAAATTATTTAGTTAAATCAAGCAGTTTTATGTTTAACAGGGCCTGAGGCGACAACAATGAAAAAAAATATTGACAAAAAAAGGCTTTTTTTGTAGGGTTCATCAAAACGGCGATTTATTTTTCATGAAAAGGGTCAACCGGCTCTGTTATAACGTTTCAGACTCGTATCGAGAAAAATGTGGTCATATCAGGAGCTAAGTTTCGT
>CAZSUQ010000162.1:0-9097 GCA_964609935.1 uncultured Thermodesulfobacteriota bacterium
CATGGTGACATGGACAACGCCCATCACGTTCACCTCAACGATACGGCGCCAATGCTCCAGGTACAAATCGCGCATTTCGCCTGTAATCGCGAACCCGGCGTTGTTGAACATGAAGTCGAGCCGGCCGTACTTTTCATTCTCCTGCTCCACGAGCCCCTTCACATCATCGGCCATGGTCACGTCCAATTTCGCTGCCGAAGCTTTGCCACCCTCCTTGTTGATGGAGCCGGCCACGCACCCGGCACCTTCCTCGTTCACGTCTGCCACCACGACCACGGCATCTCTTCTTGCCAGGCCCTCACACAGCGCCCGCCCAATCCCCGAAGCCCCGCCCGTCACAATGGCCACCTTGTCGCGAAAAAGATTCAAGATGTTCTCCTCGAGTTTGAATCCGGGGTCGTTATTGGGCCCGAAGGAAAAATCATGAGGGAATATAGAAGAGAAGAGAACCCCCTGTCAATTTTCCCACCGGGATTCGAATAGGGGACAAACTCTTTGAGGATCCGCCGGGGTTACAAGAAATCCGGTCTGTCCTGTATGCCCGTTCCTTCTCTACTTGTTGACATGCTTCTCCCTGCTCTCTTAACCTAGGTTCACCAGGGTCCTGCAAAATCGTCCGACGAAAATCGCTGACACTCATGTGAGCGTACGGTTTTCGGTCTCATCAACCCTCAACGACGCTCAATCGTGCACATGAATAAGAAGGTGATCATCAACGGGGACGACCTGGGCATATCACCAGGGGTCAACCAGGCGATCTGCGAGGCAGGGGCACACGGATGCCTCACACATGCAAGCCTCATGGTCAACGGGGGGTTCTTCGAGGACGCCGTATCGAACCTGAACACCCGGTGCCCCGGGCTCATCACAGGGGTCCACCTGAACCTGACCTACGGCAAGGGCCTGCTGAGGTCCCACAGGCTCACGGGAGAAGACGGCACCTTCAAGCACGGCTTTCTGGGCCTTCTCGTCAGGACGATGCTCGACAAGAGGCTTCTTGAGGACATCGAAAAGGAACTGGAAGCCCAGCTTTCCTGCATGAAGGAGAGCGGCCTCCCTGTGGAACACATGGACAGCCACAGGCACATCCACATGATCCCCGGTATCTACCGGATCGTGAAACGCCTCTCCGAGAGGCACGGCGTGTCCAGGATCCGGGTTCCCAATGAGCGCTTCCTGCAGAGCCTTCGAATTGCCAGGAGCGTACGCTTCCTTCTGAACGGGGGAATCGTCAAGTTTCTTGTCCTGAGAATCCTTTCCCTCTGGAACGGGGTCGGCGCCCGGAAAAATTTCTTTTCCGTGCTCTACACGGGCGAGACGAATGCCTGGATGCTGGGCCGGATCCTGTCTGGGGACGAAGAGGTGGAGGTGGCCGTGCATCCCGGCACACCCGAAATCGACAGGGATACGACGTTCCTCGATTCCGGCACGAAGCAATACTGGTGCTCGGAGCAGCGACGGAAGGAGCTTGAGGCCTGCCTGGCCGTCCGGATGACGAGCCCATCCCCGGAAGGCCCGTAAGGGATTCCGAGGGTCTCGTCCTGAGCACCAAGAGAAAACCTGTCTGCATCCAAAGAAAAGAAGCGTGCAGGGATCCTTTGGCCTCTCTCAGGTGACTGATCCACTCCCTGTCTCCGGACAACCTGTCGTACTGGAACAAGGAAAATGATGCCTTTTCGAACGAATGCATGCGGCCACAAAAGGTTTTTTGCCCTGCCTTTCGCGATCGTGCTGAGTTCGCTTGTGATGATGGCCGCGTGTCAGGACACCTATGACAATGCTTCGTTCATGGCCACGCACAACTCCTATTCAGGAGGCGCCCGGGGTTCGATCCCGGACCAGCTCGATCACGGCGTGCGTCTGATGGAACTGGACATCCACCTCGACGACTTCCAGGTTCACGGCTACCGTGTCGGACACGACGGACCCGGAGACGGCGTCTCCCATGAGAGCGGGAATCCGCTCACGGACGACCTGGAGGAATGGCTCGGCGTTGTTGCCGCATGGTCTGATACCAACCCGAATCACGCTCCCATCACGATCCTCACGGACTTCAAAGACTCCCTGTCCGGTATCCGATCATTTGAGGAAGGCAATCATGCAGCCTTCAACGAATTATTGCGCAGGCGGTTTGCTGAAAAGCTTTTCGAAGCCGAATCGTTTACAGGTACGTGGCCTCTCGTCGAGGACCTGCGGAACCGGATCCTGGCTGTCATGTCGGGAAACGAAGATGCGCGCCTGGCCTATCTTCGGGATAAGGGGAGCGAGCCGTCCGTGGACATGAACCGTGACGGTTCTGTCGTAGAACTGCATGACTCCGGCTCAGGAAATCTCTGGTACTGGACCGGCGCGTACGAGGAAAGTGGAATGATCCGGTGGAAGCGACACGGGTGGGCAGGCACCGGGCAAAAGGCGGCGTTGGCGCTCAACCGTGCTGGCTGGGTTGTATCCGCTTACGAGACATACGGCGAAGAGGAAACGCACTGTTCTTATCGCGTCGGACGCCTGAGCGAAGGTCCTGAGATCGAGTGGATCACCGGGCAAGGAATGCCTTTCCCGGGAAGCGGACCGTGTCATCATCCCACATTGAGGTTCCAGCCTTCGGACGGCAACACACTCAACGAAGTACATCAGAACGGTGCAACCGGAGAAAACTGGATCATGGAAGGAACCCTCAACGTGGACACAGGAGAGGTGGCATGGAACGATCCGGACCCATCGCCGGAGACCCCTCTACACGACAAAACCACCGTGAGCCTGGAGGACGGTCGAACCGTTTCGGTCTTTACAGGTGCGTACGGATTATTCGGAAATGACACACTTCTTTATTCCACGGACAAGGTGGACCAGCAAAGGATCCGGTATGAACAGGTGGCCTTCTCCGAACATCAACTCGGCGGCAACCTAGCCTTTGCGGTGGATGGTGCACCCTTCTATGCCACGAATGCAGACAACGCCTTCGGCAGGTTCTGGGCCTCCATCAAGCGGTTCACGGGCGGCATCGTAAGGCTCTGGGGCTTCAACGATGCGTCCCACAAGACAACGCCTCCCGTGAATTTCCCGGCAACCGATGTCCCGTTTCAAAGCTGGTATGTGGAATACGCGGACGAGATCGGCACCGTCGAGTGACCTCGGGTAGCCTGCCCTGTTTATTGAATGCATCATTAATAGGCTTCTCGTTCCATGGATCATTCTTGAAGTTCCCAGTTTCCCCACCCCACTTTCCCACCAACCCGACTTGACCATTTTACTGGCTATTTCATGGGGAAAAAGCTTGAAAATTTAAAGGATTAAGAAAACAATAGAAGTTGCCGATGCAGAATATCCTTCAGCAAAATCGTAGAATATTGTTCCTTTCTTTAGGTTTCTCTCGCATATTCGTATGGCACAGCCTTTGCTTATTCTTTGAAAGCACCATCATGTTAGAGGGGCTCTCTCCATAGGTTCAAACAAAAGGGGACGTATCATGACCGGCCCTGTTCGAATCCTCCTGATCGATGACGACGAAAGTTTTCGGAGTGTTCTGGAATACAACCTGAAAAAAAAAGGGTACGACGTCACGAGCGTTGACCAGGGCGAAAAGGGTCTGAAACGGATCGAGAAAGAATCTTTTTCCGTTGTAATTACCGACATCAAGATGCCCGGGATGAGTGGGTTCGAGGTCCTGAAAACGATAAAAAAGCAGTTCCCACAGATTCTGGTTATCATGATTACCGCTCATGGGAGCATCGAGATGGCTGTGGAGGCCATGAGGGAAGGTGCCCATGACTACATTACCAAGCCTCTGAACCGGGACGCGTTGTTCATCACCCTCGAGAAGGCCCTTCATTACCAGGGCCTCAAGGAAGAGAACATCAGGCTCAAGGAAGCGCTGGGAGAAAGATTTCAGGTCGGCCGTGTCGTTGGTGCCTCAAGACCCATAAAGGCACTTGTTCAGCAGATCGAGAGGGTTGCCGAGACCGATGCCACCGTGCTCATTACAGGTGAGACAGGGACCGGTAAGGATCTGACAGCCCGGGCCATCCATTACAACAGCCCCCGGAAGGAACACCCGCTGGTGGAAGTCAATTGTGCAGCCATCCCGAAAGATCTTCTCGAGAGCGAACTCTTCGGTCACGTCAAGGGGGCCTTTACAGGAGCGACCCGGGACCGCAGGGGGAAGTTTCACGCGGCGAACCGGGGATCTCTGTTCCTGGATGAGGTGGGAAGCATGGAGATGCCCCTGCAGGCAAAACTCCTCAGGGTCCTTCAGGATCAACAGGTCACACGTGTGGGCGAAGAGAAGTCGGTCAAGGTTGATGTCCGCATCATCGCAGCCACAAACATGGATCTCCGGGGGGCTGTGGATGAAGGGCGATTTCGCGAGGATCTCTATTTCCGGCTCAATGTCGTCCCTCTTCATGTACCGCCCCTGCGGGAACGCTCAGAGGACATCTCACTACTGACAGAGCATTTCCTGAAGGTCTACGCTCCCGGAAAGAACATCAAGGTCCACCCGGAGGTGCTGGAGGCGCTCAAGGCTTACCATTGGCCTGGAAATGTGCGGGAGTTGCAGAATGTGATCGAGCGAATGCTGATCTTTCGGACAGGAGATACGCTGATGCCGGAATACCTCCCCCAGGAGACCGTTAAGAGCCGGGCAAAGATAGACGTCTCGGGAGAAGGCTTCATTCAGCTGCCGCCGGAGGGGGCGTCCCTGGAGGCATTGGAGAGGCAGATTGTTGTCAAGGCCCTGGAGATGAACGGCTGGAATCAGGCACGGGCCGCAAAATTCCTTCAGGTGCCACGTCACATCCTTATATACCGTATGGAGAAGTACGATATTCAAGTGCCTGGCAAGAACACACCGTAGAAATCGAGCCCAGATCCAAGATCAATGTGTAAGCAACACCAACACGGCATGTGATATGGCCACCACAACCGTTGTGCAGGCCAGCCTCCTGTGCCACTTATGAAGCACCTTTGGGTTTTTTCGCATGAAATACCCCGCACACGCTGTCAAGACCAACAGGGTCAGGGTCGCTATACCGAAGGGCTTTACCAGGATCAAGAGAATGTTTTCCCGGGACGTCTTTTCGCTGCCTCCCGCTGACGATACGTGGGTGTGTTCTCCCGCTGCATGCGCTGAACCTGAAAACTGCGGCAACCGATCCAGATATTTCTCCGGGGTTTTGAGAAACGCAGCCCTGCAACCAGGGCAGCAGAAATACACCTTTTTCCCCTCGTACTCGATGAAAATTTTCGGATCGATTTCTTTTTCCTTCATAACGGGACATGTCTTCTGAACCACTTCAGAAGCGGTTTCCTGGTTGGTTGTTGTATGTTTCTCTTCGGTTTGTGCGGATGTTTCTGAAGCAGGGGCCACAACAAAAAGGATCGAAAGCCCCAAGATCAACAAATAACCATATGCTCTTCTCATCGTCCGATCTCCTCAAAGTCGATAAAACCAAGTCACTTATCTTTCTGTTCCTGCTGAGTTTGCATACGACCTTCGAAAGGACCAGCTCTTCCAGACCATGTAAATGGCGGGGATGATGAACAGCGTGAGAATCGTGGATGTGATCAGCCCTCCCACCATGGGCGCCGCGATACGCTGCATGACAGAAGAACCGCTCTCGAACACGTTGCCGATCATGATGGGCATGAGCCCGATCAGGGTCGTGGCCACGGTCATCAATTTGGGACGCACGCGCATCACTGCGCCCTCGATGATCCCCTCGTAGATGTCACGGATGGAGTTGAGCCTTCCTTCCCTGACGTGCCGCTCGTAGACCTCATCCAGGTAAACGAGCATCACGATGCCGGTCTCCACCGCAAGCCCGGCCAGGGCGATGAACCCGACGGCCACGGCTATGCTCAGGTTGTATCCAAGAAAATACATGAGCCATACCCCGCCCACAACCGAAAAAGGTATCGTGAGCAGCACGATCAGCGTTTCGGTCACATTGTTGAAATGGACGTAGAGCAGAACGAATATGATTGCCAGGGTAAGAGGCACCACGATTTTGAGCCGCTGCTGCGCCCGCTCCATGTACTCGAACCGCCCGCTCCATTTCAGGGTGTAGCCGGCCGGGATTTTCACCTTTTCCGCCACCACTTTCTTGGCGTTCTTTACGTAGGTGCCCAGGTCCACACCCCGGATGTTGACCTGGATCCACGCGTTCAGCCGGGCATTCTCGCTCTTGATGGCCGGAGGTCCCTTGTGCAGCCCGAGCGCGGCCACCTGCTTCAGCGGGATGTGCTCTCCCCTGGGAGTGGGGACCAGCACACCGCCCAGCGCCTCCAGATCGTCTCGAAACGCCCGCCCGTACCGGAGGTTGACCGGGTAGCGTTCCAGGCCCTCCACGGTCTCGGTGATGTTCATGCCTCCGATGGCCGACATGATCACGTCCTGGACATCCTGAACGGCAAGGCCGTATCGGGCCGCCACTTCACGCTTGATATCGATGTCCAGGTAATACCCTCCAAAGGACTTGTCCGGATAAGCAGACACCGTTCCGGGCACGTTTCCGAGTATGCCGGCCACCTCGGAGGCGAGGTCCTGAAGCACTTTCAAGTCCGCCCCGGCGATCTTGATGCCCACAGCGGATCGGATTCCGGTGGCGAGCATGTCCAGACGGATCTTGATGGGCCCTTCCATGGAGGCATTGGTAAGCCCGGGGAACTGGATGGCATCGTTGATGGCCTGGTCCAGTTCCTCCGGGGTCCTTGACGGCTTGTGCTCCGGCCAGAAGTGGCCCAGCTGTTTCTTGACCCAGCCGGGGAGCGGGAGCTTGGAGTACCACCGGTCCTGCTGCTTTTGCTGCCACTCTTCAGGCGGCTTCAGCATGATGGTCGTCTCGATCATGCTCAAAGGGGCCGGATCGGTTGCGGTCTCTGCACGGCCGATCTTTCCGAACACATGATGGACCTCTGGAAAACTCGCGATGATCTTGTCGGTTTGCTGAAGGATTTCCCGGCTCTTTGTGATGGAGATTCCGGGATCCGTGGTGGGCATCCAGAGGAAATCACCTTCATAAAGAGGCGGCATGAACTCGCTTCCCAGTCTCTTGAACGGGAACCATGTGACCGCAATGATCATGACGGCCACCAGGATTACGGTCTTGGGGAAGCGCAGCACGAACTCGATGAGAGGCCGATACGTCCAGATGAAAAACCGGTTCAGAGGGTTCTTCTGTTCATTCGGGATCTTGCCCCGGATGAAAAAGGTCATGAGCACCGGAATGATCGTAATGGCGAGCACGGCAGCCGCGGCCATGGCAAAGGTCTTGGTGTATGCTAGGGGCCGGAACAGCCTCCCCTCCTGGGCCTGCAGGGTGAACACAGGAAGGAAGGAGAGCGTAATGATGACAAGGGAGAAGAAGAGCGCCGGTCCGACCTCTTTGGATGCTTCGATCATGATCTCGTTGTGGCTTCTCGCAGGGGCTTCTCCCTTCTGGACGCGCTCCAGATGCTTGTGCGCGTTCTCCACCATCACCACCGACGCATCCACCATCACGCCGATGGCGATGGCGATCCCGCCCAGGCTCATGATGTTCGCATTGATGTCGAGGTAGTACATGATGATAAAGGAAACCAGGATGCCCACGGGCAGCGTGAATATCGAGACAAAAGCGCTGCGGAAATGCAGAAGAAACACGATGCACACAAGGGCCACAACGATCATTTCCTCGGTGAGCTTTCGCTTCAGGGTGTCGATTGCGTTCGATATCAGTGTGGAGCGGTCGTAGACCGGAACGATCTCCACGCCCTCGGGCAACCCTGTCTTGATCTGCTCGAGCTTCTCCTTCACCCTTTCAATGGTGCTCAGGGCGTTCTCACCGAGACGCATGACGATCACCCCTCCCGCAACCTCCCCTTCCCCGTTGAGGTCCACCAGCCCGCGCCTGAGCTCTGGCCCTAGGGTTGCGTCCGCCACGTCACGGAGCAGAATCGGCGTGCCGCTCCTGCTCACCCCTAGAGGAATCATCTCCAGGTCTTTCAACGATTTGATGTAGCCGAGCCCACGCACCATGTACTCGTGTTCGCTCATTTCAATGACCCGGCCTCCCACATCGATATTGCTCCGCTTGATGGCTTTCATGACCTTGTTCAGCGGGAGATTATAGCCCTGCAACTTTACGGGATTCACGGTGACCTGATACTGCTTCACATAGCCGCCCACGCTGGCCACCTCTGCCACACCGTCCACGCTCACCAGCTCGTAACGAAGGAACCAGTCCTGTATGGACCTGAGTTCTTGCAGGTTGTGGCGGTCCGAGACCAGGGCGTACTCATAGACCCACCCCACTCCCGTTGCATCGGGCCCCAGCTGCACACGGGCAGCATCAGGGAGCCGTGCCTGAATGGCCGAGAGATACTCCAGGACCCGGCTCCTGGCCCAGTAAATGTCTGTTCCGTCCTCGAAGATGATGTAAACCAGAGAGAACCCGAAGAACGAATAAGCACGAACATCCTTTGCATAGGGGACCGCAAGCATGGTCGTGGTCAACGGATAGGTGATCTGATCCTCCACCACCTGAGGAGCCTGACCCGGGTACTCGGTGTAGATGATGACCTGCACGTCGGACAGGTCCGGGATCGCATCCAGCGGGATGTTGAACATGGCGTACATGCCCAGCGCGATGACGACCCCAGTGATGAGGACCACGAAAAACTTGTTCCGAATGGAATATTCGATGATTTTCTCGATCATGGGTTGTCTTCCTCTGATTCAGCCATGAGCTTCCGGATGAACTCCTGCAGCCTGCTTTCCGAGTCCAGCAGGAACTGCGCGCTGACGACCACCTTGTCTCCCGCCCCGAGCCCCTTCTTCACCTCGTAAACGCCTTCTCCTTTCAGACCGAGTTTCAGATCCTTTGGCAGGAAGCGGCCCTCGCCGAGAGCCACGAAAACCACATTTCTCTCGCCGGTGCGTATGACCGCGTCCTCAGGGACCAGCACCGCATGCTGCGAGGCCACCGGGAAGATCTTGACCTCCGCGTACATTCCGGGTTCGAGCCTTCGGTCGCCGTTTGCTATCTCGATACACGCTTTTACGGTCCGCGTCTTCTCCGTAAGGAACGGCTGAAGAAACAGAACCTTGAAAGCGTGTATC
>CAZSUQ010000163.1:0-5715 GCA_964609935.1 uncultured Thermodesulfobacteriota bacterium
GTATCGAATAAATTCGGAACATCGCCTCAAAAGGGCGTGGGATTCGGGCTCGCGATTTCACAGCGCATCGTCGAGGCCCATGGGGGTCGTATCTGGGCTGAGAGTGAAGAGGGGAAAGGGGCCACGTTCCGTTTCTCGCTGCCCATTACACCGATGAAAAATGATGACAGGGACGCAAGGACCCAGCACGATGAACAAAAAGCACCTGCTGGTTGTTGATGATGACAAAAGCTTCCGCAGCTACCTGAAGGCCCTCCTTCATTCCATGGGCTATCGGGTCACCTGCTTCCCCACGGGGGAGGAAGCCATTGATTCCGTGGAGAAGGGCTTTGTTCCTTCGCTGGTGATCCTCGACATCATCATGGAAGGTATGGGGGGCATCGATGTATTGAAGCGCCTGCGTGAACTTCATGAGGACATGCCCGTGATCATGCTCACCGGTGTGGATCAGACCCAGATCATCGTGGAGGCCATGCGTCTGGGTGCCAGCGATTACCTGGTCAAGCCCTTTGAAATTGAAGAGCTCGAAATCGCCCTGCGAAACGTCTTTGAAAAGGCCGATCTGGTTGAGGAAATTCGCAACCTTCGAGAGCTTCTCGAGAAGGAGGAAAAGGAAACCTATCTTTTTCACAGTGCGAAAATGCAGGAGATCGATGCGATCATCAAGCAGGTCGCTGATACCGATGTGACCATTCTGGTCCATGGAGAGAGCGGCGTCGGCAAAGAAATCGTTGCGAAAAAGATCCATTTGCTTTCCAAGCGCACCGATGCACCCTATGTCAAGGTGAACTGTGCGGCGTTGCCTCACGAGCTTCTGGAGAGCGAACTGTTCGGCTATGAAAAAGGTGCCTTTACCGGTGCCACCCGTCCGAAACCCGGCAAGTTCGAGCTTGCCGAGAAGGGAACCATGTTCCTGGACGAGATCGGCGAGATGAATCTGGCCACCCAGGCAAAACTTCTCCAGGTCTTGCAGGACGGGGAATTTTCCCGCCTCGGCGGAACCCAGAACATCCGCTCCGACGCCAGGATCATCGCGGCCACGAACCAGAACCTGGAGACCATGACAGAGGAACAGCGTTTCAGAGAGGATCTTTATTACCGGCTGAACGTCATCAATATCCATGTTCCCCCACTGAGGGAGCGGAAGGACGAACTCCCCATCTTTTGCGATTACTTCACCAAGAAATTTGCCCGACAGTTCAACAAAAAGGTTTCCAGGCTGCCGGAGACCCTCATCGATGCCTTCATGCGGCACGATTGGCCTGGCAACGTACGGGAACTGGAAAACATGATCAAACGGTATGTGGTCTTGCGGGACGAGAAAATCATCTACAACGAGCTGGCTGCCGCTTCCCAGCTTCCAACGCAGAAGGAGATCAATCTCGATTTCTCGGACCTCCTCAAGGAGAACGGGCCGATTTCTCTTAAAGAAATCGACAAGAAAGTGGCTCAACTGGCGGAAAAGGTAATGATATCCAAGGTCCTTCAACATACGCGCGGCAACAAGCGCAAAGCGGCCGAGGCTCTTGATATCAGTTACAAGGCGCTCTTGTACAAAATCAAAGAATGCGGTCTCGGGTGAGTCCTGATGACAGAGGCAATGAAGAACAACCGAATTCTCATAGCCGACGGTGACGGCAGCCTTCTGGTCTTCATGAGGGACCTTTTGACAAGGTACGGCTACAAGGTCTTTTGTGCAGATACCGGAGAAAAAACCACGCATATGATCCGGTCGGTGGATCCTGCCATTGTTTTCCTCGATCTCCACTTGCCGGGAAAGGACGGGCTGGAAACCCTGCAGCAGATCAAGAAGGTCTCTCCGGACATCTACATCGTGATGATGAGTGGAAACGGCTTGGCCCGTGCCGTGGTGACCTCCATGAAGCTCGGTGCCATGGATTTTCTGCACAAGCCTTTTGATCAGGAGGAACTCCTCGCCACCGTGGGGAAACAAATGGATCGGCGTGACCTGATCGACGAAGCCAAGCACCTTCGTGCCGAAATCCGGCGAAAAGCGGAGTTCAAGCGGCTCTTTGAAAGCAGCGAGCGCATGAAAGAGATCCAGGCGATCGTGGGGCAGGTGGCGGATACCGACATCACGGTCCTGATCCAGGGGGAAAGCGGTACAGGGAAAGAGCTCGTGGCAAAAGCCCTCTATATGCTCTCCTCACGCAGGGACAAGCCTTTCCTCAAGGTGAACTGCGCCGCCTTGCCCGAACCCCTGCTGGAAAGCGAGATGTTCGGGTACGAAAAGGGGGCGTTTACCGATGCTTCGAGCAGAAAACCCGGAAAATTCGAACTCGCGGATGGGGGAACCATCTTCCTGGATGAAATCAGTGAAATGATGCCGCCCCTGCAGGCCAAACTCCTCCAGGTCTTGCAGGACAAGTCCTTTTCCAACCTGGGAGGGAAAGAGGACATCCAGGTGGATGTTCGTGTCATCGCCGCCACGAACATGGATCTCATCAAAGGCGTGAGTGAAAAAAAGTTTCGGGAAGATCTCTACTACCGCCTCAACGTCGTGAACATCCAGGTCCCCTCCCTGAGAGAACGAAGGGAGGAAATCCCTGTCCTCGTGGAGCATTTCATCAAAATATACACGACGGAGTATGGCAAAGAGGAACCCCCTCTCTCCACCGAACTTCTCGAACTCTTTCAGGTCTATGCCTGGCCGGGAAACATTCGCGAGATGGAGAACGCCATCAAGAAGATCGTCATTCTGGGGAACGATCAGGGCGTTTGTGAGGAATTGACGAAAAAGTGTGAGGGGCAGCGATCCCAGGGCGACCCGGGCCTCTCGGAACTGATCCACCATCAACAATCCGGGACCTCGCTCAAGGCCTTCAGCAAAGAGGCCATCCGCCGGGCCGAAAGAGAGGTGATCGGAAGGGTTCTGCAGGAAACCTGCTGGAACAGGAAAGAAACGGCCGAACGACTGAAGATCAGCTACAAGGCCCTGTTGTATAAGATCAAAGAGACCGGTCTCGAAAAATAGACGACAACCCGGAATGTGGATGCAATGAACACCGTCAAGATACTTCTCTTTGAAAAAGACATGGATCTCGGCAGAGACCTTTCAAGGTTTCTGGAAGGGGAGGGACACACGGTCCAATGGGTTTCCGACGCCAGCGAAGTCCACGAGCGACTGGACCAGGAAATCTTCGACGCCACCCTTCTCTCCATGGAAGAAGCAAATGACTCACTCCTCGATCTGCTCAAGCATGCAAAGAAGGCCCATTCATTCGGCTTTGTGATCTGCCTTGCAACCCAGGATCAGCTCGACGTCGCCCTCGCGCTCATGGAAGAGGGTGCAGATGACTACATCAAGAAGCCTTTCCTCGAAAAGGAACTGATCCTGACGCTTCAACGCCTGTTGGAGTATCGGAGCTTGGTGGGGGCCAACTTCTACTTGCGGAGAACCCAGGATCTCATTTACAAGTTTGATGACATCATCGGCACCAGCCCGGGCCTCAAGAAGGTTCTCTCCATCGTCAAGAAGGTGGCCTACAGCAATGCCTCCGTGCTCATCGAAGGGGAAACCGGAACAGGCAAGGAACTCATTGCCGGGGCCATTCACTACAACAGCAAACGCCGGGAGAAGAATTTCATCAAGGTCAATTGTGCCGCCCTGCAGGACACGCTCCTCGAGAGCGAGCTTTTCGGTCACGAGAAGGGCGCCTTTACCAGTGCGGACAAACAACGTGTGGGCAGGTTCGAGCAGGCCAACTTCGGTACGATCTTTCTCGATGAGATCGCCGACATGAGCCCGAGCACGCAAGCCAAGGTACTCCGCGTCCTCCAGGAGCAGGAATTCGAACGTGTCGGTGGCACCAAGACGATCAAGGTGGATGTACGTGTGATCAGTGCCACCAACAAGGATCTCAAGGAGGAAATCACGGCCAAGAAATTCCGGGATGACCTGTATTACCGGCTGAACGTCGTCAACCTGGAGATCCCTCCTTTGAGAGAGCGGCAGGAAGACATCCTCCCCCTTTCCGAGTACTTCCTCCGTCGCTTCTCCGGTGAACTCAGCAAGAAGATCTCCGGGTTCAAGTCCGAAGCCGAGCAGATCCTGCGGGGCTACTCATGGCCGGGAAACATTCGTGAGTTGAGGAACACCCTGGAGCGCGCCGTCCTGTTGAGTGAAGACGGTATCATTCGCCGGGAGGACCTCAGCTTGAACTGGTCGGAAAGCGAAGAAAGCGAGAGCAAACTCGAAGGCATCCGCCTGCCCAGCGACGGTATCCGGCTGGTGGACATGGAAAAAAAACTGATCCTGGATGCCCTGGACAAGACCAACTGGGTTCAGAAGGAGGCCGCCAGCTTTCTTGGCATTTCACGCAGAGTCATGCATTATAAGATCCAAAAATATGGGATTCGAAATCCTAACTGGGTCAAGAACAAGTAATGACACCATGAAAAAAAACGCGGGGACCAAACGGCGAACCCCCTGGAATCGCGCCATCGTAGCCTCTTCCATTCCAGGGCTCCCGTTCATCCTTCTCCTGAGTCTTCTCTTTCCGTTTTCATCGCTCCATGCGGGCGATGCCCAGACCCGGAACGTGGACCTGGTCTGGGTCCTCTCTCCCGAGCCTGACGTGGCCGGTTACCGGATTCACTATGGGCCGATCTCCCGCTATGACGGACAGTTCGATGCCTATCCCCACATGATCGACCTCGGGCCCGGGGAGTATGCCGTTACGGAGCAAACCGGACAATATGAAATCATGGATCTTCCCAGCGATCAGACCCTCTGGTTCTCCGTGACCGTCTACGACGCAACAAACAACGAAAGCGGCTTTTCCAACGAGAAGAAGCTGCCCAAAGACAACCAGGCTCCCATCACGCCCTGCCAGGCAATCCCTTCTTCTTTCCACGGAAATTCCACGCGAGCCCTTCTTCCGGGATGGATCCTCTTCTTCCTCGGCGTTCCTTTGTGGATTCTCGCTCTCCGCAACCGGGTCCTTTGCCTCTCTTCAAGATAAAACCCTCTCCCACTTTGTTGACAATTGCCTCCACCGTTTGTACTTTCATCCACGGTGCTTCTATCGAATTCTCTCGGCCGCGGGAAAGGAGTTGTGCAAGATGGATGTCAATCAGGTCAAGATCGTTGGGGTTGTCGGCTCCGGACAGATGGGCGCCGGCATCGCGCAGGTAGCTGCCCGGGCAGGGTATACCGTCATCATGCAGGACATCGACCCTGCCTTTCTCGAAGGCGGTCTCACGAAAATCAAAAAGAATCTCAACCGAGCAGCGCAAAAGGGGAGAATGGATCAAGAGGAAGCGGACGCCATCCAGGCACGTGTGAGCACTTCGCTGGACCTCGACGCCATGAAGGACGCCCAGGTGGTGGTGGAAGCCGCAACCGAGAACCAGTCCATCAAGGCCGAGATCTTCAAGGATCTTGACCGCATCACTCCGCCGAACGCGATCCTGGCATCGAATACATCCTCCATTTCCATCACGCGTATCGGATCGTTCACCAAGAGGGCCGACAGGGTGATCGGCATGCATTTCATGAACCCCGTACCCGTTATGAAGCTCGTGGAGGTGATCCGGGGACTGGCGACAACGGACGAGACCTTTCAATGCATCCGGGACCTTTCCGAACGACTGGGGAAGCAACCCGTTGTCGCCAACGACTTCCCCGGTTTCATTGTGAACAGGATCCTCATGCCCATGAACAACGAAGCCGTATTTGCATTGTATGAAGGC
>CAZSUQ010000163.1:5725-9081 GCA_964609935.1 uncultured Thermodesulfobacteriota bacterium
AACCCCAGGACATCGACAACGCCATGAAACTCGGCACGAACCAGCCCATGGGACCCCTCGCACTTGCGGATTTGATCGGCCTGGACACCTGTCTGGCCATCATGGAGGTGCTGCATACCGGCCTTGGCGACTCCAAGTACAGACCCTGTCCGCTCCTGCGCAAGTATGTGGATGCCGGCTTTCTCGGGCGAAAGAGCGGTCGAGGCTTTTATGAGTACCCCTCTTCGTAACGAGCTCAAAGCCTGCCCGAACGACCATGGAGGTGATGACCATGCCCTATGAATCCATCGATACACAACAAAAGGAACATGTCCTCCTCGTGACGATTCAGAGGCCGAAAGCCCTGAATGCCTTGAACCAAACCGTGCTGGAGGAACTGGATCACGCCATGACGGCCTTTTCGAAGGGACCGAGCAGGGTTTGTATCCTCACAGGCTCAGGGGAGAAGGCCTTTGTCGCCGGTGCGGACATCGCTTCCATGGTGAAGATGACGCCCATGGAGGCCCAGGCATTCTGCAGGCTCGGCCAGGAGGTTTTTCTGAAGATCGAGTCCATCGATAAGCCTGTCCTGGCTGCCGTGAACGGCTTTGCACTCGGCGGCGGGTGCGAGCTTGCACTGGCCTGTGATATGATCTTTGCGTCCGACAAGGCTCGATTCGGTCAGCCCGAGATCAACATCGGTGTGATCCCGGGGTTTGGGGGCACGCAGCGCCTTGCAAAGGCCATCGGCATGGGGCGTGCAAAGGAGTTGATCTTCCTCGGTGACATGGTGGGCGCGCAAAGGGCGTATGAGATGGGCCTCGTCAATGCCGTTTTCCCGGCGGACAAACTCCTGGAAGAAGTGGAGGCGATTGCAGGCACCCTGGCATCCAAGCCTCCCTTTGCGGTCGGACAGGCCAAGAAAGCGATCCAACAGGGGTTTTCCGTGGATCTACACACGGGGTGCGCATTGGAGAGGGAAGCTTTCTCGCTCACCTTCTCCACCCAGGACCGTACCGAAGGGATGAGCGCCTTTCTTGAAAAAAGGAAGCCTTCTTTCACCGGCAAATAAGGAGGCAGGAGGAGACGTCGAGATGGCAGAAAGAAAGATTCGAATTCTCATCGCAAAACCTGGACTGGACGGACATGATCGGGGAGCCAAGATCATCGCACGGGCGCTTCGTGATGCAGGGTGTGAAGTGATCTACACCGGATTGCATCAGACGCCGGAGATGATCGTGAATGCAGCCATACAGGAGGATGTGGATGCCATCGGGTTGAGCATCCTGTCCGGCGCCCACAACCATCTCTTCCCGAAGGTCATGGATCTTTTGAAAGAAAACGAGGCCGAGGACAAAATCGTCTTCGGCGGGGGCATCTTCCCCAAGGAGGACATCCCACGCCTCAAGGACGCGGGGATCAAAGAACTCTTCACACCGGGAACCCCGCTGGAGACCATCGTCAATTTCGTCAAAACCAACGTGGAACCCAATGCCGCCTGACCTCGTTTCAGGAATCGAGGCTGCCGGGTGGCGGATGCATTCTTTACGGAAGGGGAGGCCATCGGGTCCGATGATCAAGGGGATCGGTGTGGACATCGTGGACAACGCGAGGATGGACAAGATCCTCAAGCCAAAGACCGGCAAACGGTTCCTCCACCGCGTGTATACCCCATCGGAAATCGAATACTGTCAGCACAAAGCAAAATCCGTGGAGCACTTTGCCGCAAGGTTCGCGGCAAAAGAGGCTGTTTTCAAGGCACTGGGTACCGGCTGGTCCAAGGGGATCGCCTGGAAGGATGTGGAGGTTCTGCATGATGAGGCGGGTGCCCCCCGCATTGTGCTCCACGGAACAGCGCAGGAGATCTTTCATGATCGAGGCGGAGGATCGATTCTCCTTTCCCTTTCTCACACGTCGCAGCTTGCCATTGCACAGGCTGTCTGGATCTCCCATGAATAGTCCATCCGTTTCGAACGCCGAAGACCCGGGCTGGCGGCACCTTGCACCGACCCGAAAGCCCTGCCTTCTCATGAGATCCATCCTGCCTCTTCTGCTCCTTGCTTGTGTGTCTTGCAGTTCCTTTGCCCCGTCGGTGTCCAGAAAACAGGCCCTTCTGAAAACTTTGAAGCATGTGCATATCGACATGATCGCCCAGGATCGCTCCGACATCATCCGCTACATCGACGACGAGGACGACAAGAAGAGATGGGACCAGGCCTTTCAGTGCCTGTTCGTGCGCTTCCGCCTGCTCGACGTGAAGGTTGACGATGTGTCGTTCGAGGAAAAGGCGAAGCAGGCAACGGTCCGGGTCCGGATCAGCGGCCATGTTCTGGATACGCTGGCCACGGAGCAGGCCTTCCTGGAAGAGTCCTGGCGACATGACGAGGGACGCTGGGTTCTGGATCCCGGCTCTGAGCTTTTGAAGAAGATGCTGTCCGCTTGTTATCCCGAGGGATAATCCGAACAGTCCTGAAGATTTGCCTGGCGGGCCGCCTCAAAACGCCCGATTGCAGATCCGTCTCGAGCGAAAACGGAGCCGTCCCTTCAAGAGGATGAAGGGATCGGGTCTTCCATCGAGGGATCCTTTTCTACTTCGTCTTCAATGCAGGGCAAATAATTGCTTTTCTTTTCCTGATCGTTCTTCAGCATATCGGCGAGCGTAACCGAACGCATGGCCTTGGCCGTTTCGTCGGACACCTTTTCCCAGAGATCCGAGAAGGCGCAGAAATCAGCCCTGTCACAGGCCTCTGGATTCCTCACACACTTGACGAGGCGAATCGAGCCCTCCAGGGCTTCTACGACCTCCAGCAGGTTCACCTCATCCGGGGCCTTGTTCAATTTGTACCCCCCGGCGGGTCCTCGTACACTATCGATGATGCCGGCCTCTTTCAACACCATGGCGATTTGTTCGAGGTACTTCAGAGGGATCTGCTGCCTGGAGGAAGCCTCCTTGAGAGAAAGCGGGCCTTGCCCGAATTCTCTGGCCAGTTCCATCATTGCACGGGCTCCGTATCGCCCCCGGGTCGACAGTTTCATGGCACGTTGACTCCCATGGGTTGAAGAATCATGATCCATTTCCTTTCAAGTGCACGAAAGAGGTAAAATGGTCTTCACGGGCAGGAGGACTCACCTATGATACACGAGCGCCCCACCTTCTTTCAATAGCCGTCAGGGCAGGCAATAGGACCGCCTGCAGGGAAGACGACCCGGTCATGGCAGCCGACGAGCCTTCAAACGCGAGTTTGGGACAGGAAGATCTTTTCAAAAAGATTTCCCAGGCCTTCCTTCGAACGGAAAGGATTCGCAAAGGGGAAACCGTGGTGGTGGGCGTGAGCGGGGGCATGGACTCCATGTGCCTCCTGGACATCCTCGCCCGC
>CAZSUQ010000164.1:0-9029 GCA_964609935.1 uncultured Thermodesulfobacteriota bacterium
GTAACGGCAAAAGCTCTTCCGTTCGAACAGAAAGGCCGAGACCGTGGCCATGACCACCATGGCAATGCCCAGGTAGGCGGTGATCCTCGGCTTCAAGGTAACGCCGAAGCCGAGTTCGATCCATGTGAGCCCCACGAACAGGATCGTGGCGAGCCAGATGTTTCGAAGAATCTGGGGCCAGGGGAGGTTCAACCCTGCTCCGTTCTCGGTCTTTTTCCAGAGCCTCATCTTCTCCAGCCAGAAGGCGATGGTGTCCCAGGGACACATGTAGCACCAGGCCTTTCCGGCGAACATGATGAGGACAACGAGGCCGCACCACCAGATGGTCCAGGTCAGAAGGGGTGCAATGTTCAATGCCGGGTTCTGGTTGCCGAACAGGCCGGATGCAAGGATCAGGAGAAAAATGCCGGTAACGGACATTTGTATGACAAAGCGAAACGGCCTCGAAAGGAGGAGCTTCTTCACGGGCCGTATCCGCATGAGGTCGATTCGGTCCTCTGCTCCGGTTTTTTTCAGGCCGGTTCCTCCGTTGGTTCCGGCTTCCGCTTCTCCGGCCTGCGCATACGCCGGTCCGTTTCCATGAGGACCACGGTTCTTCCTGAAAACCTTCACCCCTTCGAACATGAAGAAGGTGAAGACCAGCACCAGGCCGATGGAGAGGTAGTAGAGCCAGTCCGGAATGCCCCACATGCGATGCATGAAGAAGGATGCCGGGTCGGCAAGGAATTCTGTTCGGTGCTCCGCCGTACAAAGCTGGTAGGTTCGTCCCAGATAGGTTGCCTGGAATCCATGCTCCGGTACCACCTGCATGTTGCACACCATGCAGCGCTCGCCCAAATAATCGGAGGGCCCTGCCGCAAACATCTCCATGCAGCGCTCGGAGCAGAAGCGGTAGGTCACGCCGTCATGAGTATGGTTGAACCCCCAGGCAGGGTTCACCTCCATCTTGCACACCAGGTCAAACGTCCGGTTGGTTGTGGAGGGACCCTTCTCCGCAGGCTTCTCCTCGTAACGGTCCCTGCACCCTGCGCAACAGAACCTCAGGACCTTTCCCCCGGTTTCCATGGTAAGACCCTGGCCCTCGGAAACAAGCATTCCGCAGAGAGGACACGCATCGGAAGAAGACGGCGATTCCGCCTGAACAGCCGCTTCAGTCCCCCCCTGTTGATGGGGGCTCCGATGCAGGTTCGACCAGAGAACCGCGCCGGCCATGGCAAGGAAAAGCAAATAGGGAAAGGCGATACGAAGGCGGCTCATGGGGAAGGACTCCGGTTCCTTTGTCAGCCTGTCTTTGCAGGGGGGCGGGCTTCTGCGAGATCCGCAGCCACGACGGTCTCATTCTTCCGCCTGGCACGTTTGATCCTCACGGCCCGGATCACCACGAAAAAGATGGCCATCCCGGTGCATGTGGCAATCAGAAACGACCCCGTTGAGGACGGGTCCCCTGCCACCATCATAAAGGGGATCACCTCTGTCTTGCCTTCAACGTCCAGCGTGAGTTCCACGATATATTCACCATCCTCCGGGAAGGTCACGGAAAGCTTGTGAATCCTGTCGAAAGGCAGGCATGGAATCTTTGGAAGGACCTCGAGATTCTTTCCAAAGGTAAAGGTCTGGAGCACCCGGAGTTCAACGGGCTGCTCATAAGGGGTCCCGGTCTGCCGGTTCTTGACATAGATGGCGATGTTCGCGGTTTCCCCTGGAAGCGGTTTTCCAGGATAACTGGTCAGGAGGATGTCGTAAGGACCCGCCTGGGCCGGGTATTCCAGCGTGGGCACCTGCGGGTAGTTCTCCTTGTAGGAATAGTGGGGCAGGCCCAGGATGTGATGTGCCTCTGCGATGGCCGGTAAAAGCCCGAACGAAAAAAGACCTAGAACAAGAAGACCGGATACGGCTTGTGAAACCTTCCTGTGCCTCTCCTTTCCGTGCCCTGGCAGGCCCAGGGAAAAGGAGAGTGCTTTTTCCGGACAGTGGCGAACGCATTGCCCGCAATTGTCGCACTCCAGGCCGCATGATTCGGTCACCGGGTCCAGGCCGGGCTCGCACACAGGGCGGCACTCGCCGCAGTGCGTACATCGGGCCGCGTCGAGTTTTACGCGAACGGGCCGGATCCACCCCATCAGAGCGTACAGAGCTCCACCGGGGCACAGGGTCCGGCACCACCATCTCGGGGATACGAAGAGCTCAAAAACCACCATGCCAACCATGAGCAGGAGCATGCCGGTTAGAGCCGTGCCGAAGACCCAGGCGTGAGCTATCCGGCTCAAAACCGCCGGCGGGTACACCAGGGCAAACAGGGGCAGGCCGAAGATGCCCGCGATTACGAGGCCCACAGCCAGTACCACGTACTTGTTCTTGTCGGAAAACCTCACCTCGGCAGGACGTACTTCTGCCATTCGGAGGAGCTTTCTGAGCTTTCCCGTCATCTCGAAGAGCAGGTAGCCGGGGCATATCCAGCTGCAAAAGACCCTTCCCAGAAGCACGGTCACCACGATCCAGAACAGACAGGAAAGAAAAAGAGGAAGAAAGAGCTTCTTTGAAGCGAATGCCATCTCCACGGCTGCCAGGGGATCGGTGAGGTCGAGATCAAAGAGCTTCATGGACCACAACGTTCCCTTCATCCCGTCGAGGAAACGTTGCGGGGATTCCAGCTTCAGGACCTCGTCGCCCAGGTGGCGAAGCACCTCCCCCTTCACACCGGGCAGTCCATCCAGGTCATCCAGGGCGCGCGCAGAATGATAGTGTGCGTACAGGCTCACAAAGGAAACGGTTAGCACCAGGAGGATGACCGAGACCTGGATGCATCGTCGGATCCCCTGTAAACCCATGTGAAGCCCCTGATGAAACGTCATGGTCACCCCTTACGCATATTCCCGAACCGGCACCACGCGGATGGCCGGGTCCCCTCGTACGATCACCCTGCAGATCTCCTCACACAGGCCACAACCGGTGCAGTGCTCATCAAAAACCACGGGGGCGAGAAAGCGTCCCGGCTCCAGGCGGATCGCCCGTCCACGCACCGGACAGAACATATGGCATTCACCGCAAGGCCCCCTTCGCTGAAGCACGTCTTCGGCTTCCGTGACCGGACGACCGAGTTCCCACAGCAAGGCCTGTTCGCGCCGGATACGCTTGGCCTTGTGTGAGAGGCACAGGTCCGGGTTCAGCGCGACACCCCCTATCCTGACCCCGGCTCGATCCGAAGGCTTGATCTCGGTCAATACCCCCGATGGACAGACCGTGGTGCACTTCATGCAAAGGTTACACGCCTTGACCGAAGGATCCACGTACGGCGAGTGAAAGTGCCTTCCTGCCCCCTCTGTAAAGAACTGGATGGCCCCGATCTCACAGGCGTCCTGGCACCGGTAGCAGCGGATACACCCGGCCAGAAAGTCCGGCTCAGCCACGGCACCGGGCGGGCGGATCAGCCTGACACCGCCCTGCCCCTCCTTCAAGCGAGTCACGGGATACCGTACAGGGTATTCACGGAGCAGGAGGTGGCCGGCCAGCATCCCACCGCCCACCAGGAATCCGGAGCGCGCCAGTTCCAGGGTCCTCCGGAGCAGAGATCTACGCGTCATCTTCATCATGCCCTCCGCGCCTTCACCCGGATGGCCTGGGGGTATCGAATACAGACCCTTTCACAAAGGCCGCATCCCACGCACGAGGCAGGATGAACCTCAGGCCTCTCCCACAAGCCCAGCGTCATGGCCCGGCCCGGAAGAGGACAGGCACGGTAACAGGCCCCGCAGGTCCAGTTGTTGTAGGAATAGCAGAGAGCCATGTCGATCTCTGCAGTCCCCATGGCAACCTTGTTCCGGATCTCCGCCGGATTCTTTCGGATCCGCTGCAATGCCCCGCTGGGACAGATCTCGGTGCAGCGAAGGTAATTCCCTTCCATTCCGTTGCAGAGCATGCACGCCTGCCTGCGGGCATGGATCGTGGGTGTCAGGAACCGGTGTCGTCCGTACGTGGCATCAAGGGGAAGGATCGCGTTGTTCGGGCACGCATCCGCACAGCGCATGCACCGTATACACCGGGAGAGAAACTCCGCCTCCCTCAGGGCCCCTGGCGGGCGCAGAGGGTTCTCTTTGCTCCCTTCTTTCATGAAAAATGGAGACCCGAACCACAGGCCGGCTGCAGACACGATCCCGGTGTTCACTGAATGTTTGAGAAAACTTCGCCGGTTCATTCGATTCATAGAGATTGATTTCACAAGTTTCGGTCCAACGAAGGAAGATTCCGAACCAGGCTTGCAGAGTCCACTCTTCCCGAGCACCTGCAGGAGCTGATTCGGACAGATCTCTGGGGCTCAATCCTACCCCTACCTTAATGATAGGAAAAGCGTCGGAGGAATTCCTTGACCTAGGTTAAGAATTGAAACGTCTGGAAAACAATGGTTTTTCGACCTTGGATGTGTCCGCTTTCCGTGCCTGCAAAGGGGTTGAGCAGCGAGGAGGGTCAACGTAGAGGCAGGGGAACCCCACTCCAGAAAAAAAGCCGTAGCTTCAGGACGCATGCCCTGTCGCTACGGCAGAATTGACGGGTGAACCTTTTGGCCTAGACCTCCTTTGGAAAGGGTGCGTCCACATCAGAGATGAGATCCATGTCCGCAACATCCTTGGGACCCCCGGCCCTTTCAATCTTGGCCGCGCAGATCTTGAACTCGGGCTGCTTCGAGCCGGCATCAAAGGCATCGATGGTGGTGCGGTTGATCATCCGGTCCCAGGCCTGATCGAACCAGGGCACAAAGATGATGCCCGGAAGCGAACGCTTCACCACCATGGCCGGCAGGATGTTGAAACCCCTCCGGGTGGTGATCTTCACCATGTCCCCGTTCTTGATTCCATACTGTTCGGCGTCCTTGGGGTTGATCTCCACGTAGGCGTTGGGCTGGGAGCGTGCGATCTCCGGTACCCGCATGGTCATGGTACCGGTGTGCCACTGCTCGATCACGCGACCCGTGGTGAGGAAGAAGGGGTAGTCCTTGTCCGGCGGCTCTTCCGCTCCCTTGTACGGCCGGAGGAAGACATTGGCCTTGCCCTCGTGCTTCTTGTCCGCATAGAAGTAGATCATGGCCGTTGACGGAACCTTGACGATATCCGGCATGTCCATGATGGGATCCTGCCCGCGCACGTACCGTCTGGCCGTCCCCGGGCTCTTTGTATCAGGGCAGGGCCACTGGAGACCGGTGTCGAGTTCCTTGAGCCTTTCGCGCGTCATGCCGTAAAGCGTGTGCTCGGTCGACTTCACACACTCGCGGTAGTCATCCCAGGCCTTTGCAGAGGCGGACTCGATGTCATCCTCGTTCCAGGGGATGAGTTTTTCCAGCCCCATCCGTTTCGCGATCTGTGCAGCAATCCAGAGGTCCGGTTTTGCCTCTCCGGGCGGCTCCACGCACTTGCCCGTGAGCTGGCTCCGCCTTTCCGAGCATCCGTACACACCGCCCTTTTCAAAAATGAAGGCAGCTGGCAGGATCACGTCGGCAAACTGCGTGGTCCGGGTGGGAAAGATGTCCAGCACCACGAGATAGGAATCCTTCATCCCCTTGAAGTACTTGTTTGCATTGGGCAGGGATTGTGCCGGGTTGGTGGTGCACACCAGCATCCCCTTGATGGGTTTGTCCTTGTCCTTCTCCCCTCCCAGGCTGTCGAACATCTTCATGGTGTGGAACCCGGGCTTGCCGTCGATGGTTCCCTTCTTGATCTTCCAGGCCTTCTCCACCTGGGTCCTCACAGCCTCGCTCTTGACGGGCCGGGTCCCGGGCAGGAGGTGACACAGGGAGCCGGTTTCACGAACCCCGCCGCAGGCGTTGGGCTGGCCGGTGAGGGAGAAGGAATCTGCGCCATCCTTGCAGATGTTTCCTGTAATGAGATGGAGGTTGTGGACCAGGTTGTTGGCCCACACGCCCCGGGTACGCTGATTCAGGCCCATGGTCCAGAGGCTCATGGTGGGGCCCTGGGAGCCGAACAGGCGGGCCGCTTCCCGGATGTTGGCTGCAGGCACCCGTGTGAGTTTTTCCACCTTCTCGGGGGTGAACTGGTCAAGGAACTTCGTGTACGCCTTGAAGTCCACCACTTCCTTGCCGGTCGTGAAGCGGCACAGGTTGTCCACAAAGAACCGGTCGGTCCACCCGTTCTTGATGATCTCCCTGGCCATGCAGTGGAACACCGCCAGGTCGGTTCCCGGGTCCGCGGGCATCCAGACGTCCGCAATCCTTGAAGTGGTGGTGTATCGCGGCTCACATACGATGATGTTGATCTGGTCCGGGTTCTTGAGCTTCATCCTGCTGATTCGCCGGAAGATGATGGGGTGGCATTCCGACATGTTGGAGCCAACGATGAAAAAGGTCTTCGCCTTCTCGATATCGGCATAGGACCCTGCCGGCTCATCGGTGCCGAACGTGCTCACATACCCACCCACGGCCGAGGCCATGCAGAGGCGTGGGTTTCCCTCCACCATGTTGGAGCGGAATCCGCCTTTCCACAATTTGTTGAACGTGTAGCTCTCCTCGGTCATGGCCTGTCCTGACCCGTAATAGGCCACAGCGTCCTTGCCGTATTTTTCCCGAAGCTGCTTGAACTTGCCGGTGACCGCACCCAGTGCCTGGTCCCAGGAGACCTGCTTGAACTTCCCGTCCGCCTGACGGATCATGGGGACCTTCAGCCTGTCTGGATGGTACATGCTCATGAATCCCTTGAATCCCTTCACGCACAGGAATCCGAAATTCGTAGGGGCTTTGGGGTTCCCTCTGATCCCCACCGCCTTTCCGCCCCTGACCCCTATGAAGATACCGCAACCGGTTCCACAGAACCGGCAGGCACCCTTGATCCATTTGTCCACGACAACGTCCCCTTCACCCGCTTTCAGGGCACCGGCAAAAGGGATGTTGAGAGCGCTGGCCGCAAACGTCGCAGCGGACAGCTTGATCATGTCTCTTCGGGTTATGTCCATGGCGTCCTCCAAAAATGCTTGGCACCTGATTCGTTGGTCGATTTCTTTCTCAGCGTCTCAGAATCCGGGAACCTTGAATTTCAGTTCCCTGTCAGGAGCGAACTGTTTGTATTTATCGATCTTGTGAACCGTGAACCAGTGAACCTGGTGACAAAAGGAGCAATTTGTAACACGGCCCTGTGCAGGCATCTGTTCCGACTGCTGGGAGTGGCAACCGACGCAGACAGCCTTGTCCGGCATGGCCCGGTAGTTCGCCGCATCGCCGTGACAAACGCCGCATTTGACGTTGTTGATCCCGTGCTTGGAGCCCAGCCACTGTTTGTAGGCCAGAGGGGTGTCCTTCTTGTGACAATCGATGCATGCCTGTTTCCCGAACTGGACGCGGTGGCAGTCCGGGCTCTCACCGGGGGCCAGTGGAGGCGGCATGTAATCCTGCCAGCCGGGATCCAGGGGGCTGGACAGAGCTGTCTTGGGGCAGTTCGGGCATTCATCGGCCGCGGTCATCGCCGACATCCCGATGAAAAAAGAGACCATGATCACTGCATACATCCCCTTCTTCATCCTTTTTTCCTCCTGATCGACAATGTCGGATTGTCTCGGTTTGAAAATACGTTAAACCTATTTCTTCCTCAGCTCCTCGACCAGGGCCGGTACAGCCAGGGCACCGATCGACTCTAAGGTATCACCCGCCACTTTTCCCGCTTCAGGGCCTCCCTGGACAACAAGTTGAATCAGAGGCCTCACAGCAGGGGTACCGATCCTTTCCAGGGCCTCGGATGCCGCCCGGGTGGCATCCGGATCCCCTTCTTTCAGGACATCGATGAGGTCCGGAACCACATCGGCACCCATTCTCCCCAACGCTTCCGCTGCATTGGCACGTCTCAATTCGTCTTTGTCCCCAAGGGCCTTCACGAGACCCGGAACCGAAGCCTTGCCCAGGTGGACCAGGGCAAGAGTCGCATTGGCCCGCACATTCTGGTTGCTGTCTCCCAGGCACGTGATCAGCCCCGGAATCATGGGGGCCCCATGAGTCCCCACCGTGAACAGGGCCATGGCCGCTGCTTCGCGAATCATGGGGTCATCGTCCTTCAGGGCATCTCCCAGGGCCGGAATCGCGGGCGCCGCCTTGGACCCCATCTCCGACAGGGCCTCGATCACGGTCAGACGAACGATCTCATTGGAATGCTTGATGGCACCGGCCAGAGCCAGGACCACCTCCTTGTCCGCGGCTCCGCTTTTCTTGATCTCCTCTGCAGCCTGGAGTGCCACGACAGAGTCGGAGCTATTCACTCTTTGCGCCAGCGAACCGGCATTGTCGGGGGAGCGGGCCTCCTCGCCTTCAGTAAGTTCCGGAAGGGGTAGAAGCAGGGCCACGGCTAGAGATACGCTCAGGACAACGAAGAGGATTCTTTTCTCGTTGAAAACAGATCCATGTCCCAATTGCTTACGCCTCTTTGCCATGTGGATGTTATCCATTCTCGGCAGATCTTCTGCCTGGCGGATTGGTTGAGCCCACATCAGGAGGTTGCCTTGATCTCTTTTGTGAACTCCCCGGTTTCAATGGGGACGATAATCTTCAACAGAAGGGTGAAGACCAGCAGGCCGAAGGCCCAGATCCCGAACGTGACCAAGATCTCCACGTTGCTGGGTACATACTCCCAAACCTCTCCCAGCTGCGCAGGGATGAATCCGGGAATCACCAGCCCGATCCCCTTTTCGATCCAGATCCCCACAACCATCAGCAGGCACCCCAGGTTCAGTGTCTTGAAGTTCCTCCTTGTGGAGGGAACAAGGAAGATCAGGAAGGCGATCACATTGAATACCAAAGCCGTCCGGATAAAGGGAACGAGGGAGTCCTTTCCGTGAAGGCCTGAATAGAGGTACTTCAAGGGGGAGAGGTGATGTGTATCCGAGTAGAACTCCTTGAAGAACTCCGCACCAAGCAGAAAGAGGTTGATCGCCATGGCGTAGCAGATAAGCTCTGCGATCTTGAACAGGGCCTCGTCCTTGACGTGGAAGCGGGTGTACTTACGGACGATCTGGAAGATCAGGATGATCAGGGCCGGCCCGGAGCA
>CAZSUQ010000165.1:0-8923 GCA_964609935.1 uncultured Thermodesulfobacteriota bacterium
CTACGCTGAGATGGGCGTCAGGGTGCGCTACCTCCATTCGGACATCAAAACGCTGGAGAGGATGGAGATCCTGAAAGAACTGCGAATGGGAACGTTCGATGTGCTCATCGGGATCAACCTGCTGCGTGAGGGCCTGGATCTTCCCGAGGTGTCGCTCGTGGCCATTCTGGATGCGGACAAGGAGGGATTCCTCCGCTCCGAGCGCTCCCTGATCCAGACCTTCGGACGGGCGGCCCGCAACGTGCGTGGGCGGGTGATCCTCTATGCGGACCGGGTGACCGCCTCCATGGATCGGGCGATCAAGGAGACGGACCGGCGAAGAAAGAAGCAGCTGGCCTACAACAAGAAGAACAAGATCACCCCGGAAACCATCGTGAAATCCATCCGGGAGGTTCGCACCTCTGTTTACGAAGCCGATTACGTGTCGATCCCCAGGGTGGAGGAGCCGTCGGCGGAGTACGGTTCGTTGGAAGAGCTGCGCAACCGGATCCGAGAGCTCACGCGATGGATGCGCGATGCAGCCGCCCAGCTCGAGTTTGAAAAGGCGGCGGAATACCGGGACCAGCTGAAGGAACTCCAGAAAAAGGAACTGGAGCTCCTTTGACTCAAGAAGCATGAGGTTGTGATCTGTGCATCCCATCGAGGAGAAAATCCCTTCTCTTCCCACCGGCCCCGGCGTGTACATCATGAAGGGCGGCCAGGACGAGGTTCTCTATGTGGGCAAGGCAAAGAACCTCAGGGCCAGGGTCAGGTCCTATGTGAGAGCCGGAGCCGGGGATCACCCCAAGACCGTGCTTCTGGTGCCGAAGGTCAAGGAACTGGATACCATCGTCACCCAGACGGAAAAGGAGGCCCTCCTCCTCGAGAACACCCTGATCAAAAAGTATCGGCCCAGGTACAACATCGACCTGAAGGACGACAAGACCTACCTGAATATCCTCCTGGACCGGAACCATCCCTTCCCGCGCTTTGTTCCTGTTCGAAAGCAACCGAAGCTCATGCCCGGACAGACCTTCTTCGGGCCCTATTCCTCGGCATCGGCCATGCGTGCGACCCTGAGACAGATCCAGAGGCTGTATCCGCTCCGAACATGCACGGACCGGGAGTTCGGCTCGCGGAAGAGACCCTGCATCCAGGCGCAGATGGGCCGGTGTTCGGCTGCTTGCGTGGGCGAGATCACAGAGGAGGCGTATGGCGAGATGGTGGATCAGGCCGCGCTGATCCTGCAGGGACGCAGCGAGGAACTGCTCCGTCAACAGGAGACCAAGATGCTCGAAGCCGCTGATGCCATGCGCTTCGAGGAGGCGGCCCGGATCCGGGACCGGATCCATGCGATCCGATTGACCATTGAGCAGCAGCGGGTTGTGGACGCGCGGGAGGCGGATCGGGATGTGGTGGGTGACTATCAGGAGAAAGGGTTCACCGCCCTTGCCCTGCTGCGGATTCGTGACGGAAAACTGGTGGAGCGTAAGAGCTTCTCTTTCCGGGACCCTGTTGTTCTCTTTCCCGAACTCCTCCGGTCCTTTGTGCTTCAGTACTACGCCGCAGCGGATCGAACGATCCCTCCGGAGATCCTTCTTCCGCAGGAACCCGAGGATCGCAAGGCCCTGGAGGAGGTTCTCTCCGAGCTTCGTGGCGCCGGTCTTTCCATCAAGGTGCCCAAACGTGGGGAGAAGAAGCAGCTGATCGATATGGCAAGGCTGAATGCGAAATCCCTTTGTGAAGAGCAAACGAGCGAGGAACATCGCCTTCGGAATGCCCTGGAGGAGATCCAGAGGAAGCTTCGACTCCCGAAGGCGCCCAACCGGATCGAGTGCTTTGATATCTCCAATCTCGGGGGGGAACAGGCCGTGGGGTCCTCTGTGCTTTTCGTGGAGGGCCGGCCCTTCAAGGATGGATACCGACGGTACAGGATCCGAACCCGGGAAGGTGTGGATGATTACGGGATGATGTACGAGGTTCTCATGCGCCGTCTCGAAAGGGGGAAGAAGGAAGGGGATCTGCCGGATCTGCTTCTGATCGACGGAGGAAAGGGGCATCTGGGTGTGGCAACCCGCGTACTCAAGGACACCGATGTTCTGGACGTACGAGCTGCGGCCATTGCCAAGGCGCGCAGAAGGCGCCGCCCGGACGACGGGGAGGAGGCGTCGTACAGGGAAGAAGCGCAACCGGCCGGATCGCAGAAAGAGGCCTTGCAGAGCGAACCGCTGAAGGAGGATTCCGCCGGGACGGGTACAGGGGCCGAAGGTGCATCGGGTTCGGCTCACGTGACCGGGGATTCACCCGGCGACCGTGAAGACAAGGAGGGAGGGGTTCCCACGGAACAGGAGGTGGACCGGATCTTCCTCCCCGGGCGATCCAACCCGGTGCCCTTTACCGCCTACGCCGACGGCTTTCGCCTTCTCCAGCGGATCAGGGACGAGGCACACCGGTTTGCATTGATGTACCACCGCAAGCTCCGGTCCAGGGAAATGGAGCGGTCCGAGCTGGACGCAGTGCCGGGGGTCGGGGCTAGGCGAAAGCAGGCCCTTCTGCAGGCCCTCGGGGATGTGGAAGGGGTACGAAACGCTTCTGTGGAGGAGCTTGCCGAGGTCCAGGGCATGAACAGGAAGAGCGCCCGTGCGGTCTGGGGTTACTTTCACGAATGAAACAATCTGCTCACCGGCCTGCATCATTCCTTTTTCAGCAAACCGCTATCCATCTTCACCGTAATACTTGCCGAGGTCATAGATACAGATCCGGTCCACGCCCATCTGCTGAGCCTCCCTGACGAGTTTGAGGGTCAGGCGAAAGAAGAGATTGATCTCGAAGAGGTAGCACGGGGCAATGTAACACGGATGCGAGTGGCAGAAGTCGGGTTCAACCGCGGTCTCGATGTCCTGGATCATCCTTCCTCGTCCGGTCCTGTCAAAGGGCTCCATGAGAAAGAACTTTCTGTAGTCGATCAGGATGTACCGGTACCCATCTTCGTATGCCTGTCTGAGCCCTTCCGGGGTATGGGGCAGTTCCACCGCGTTTTCCGTTCCGAGATAGGCCTTGGAAACAGGGTGCTGGAGGCTGACGTGCTTTTTCCCGTGCTCCAGGAGGAAGCGGGCAGGGATCTGGTACGAGCAGCGCATGGCTCGTATTTCACGGGAAGCATGGAATCCGCTGCCGGCTGTCAGCAAAACCAGCAGGAGGGCCAGGGCGGTCTGCTTGCCGCTGCCCGAGATCCTTGTTCGTTCGAGTGCCTTTGTAAAGAGCCACAGTGACCGGGCCGCCATCAGCGTTGCGGCCGGCAGAAACACGAGGGCATAGCGAACCGAAACCGCGAGCCCGATGCTGAACAAAAAGAAAGGGAGGAAGAACCAGACAGCGAGAAGGCGGTCCTCATCCCTTCTCCGGGCGAAACCCACGGCAAGTCCGCCGAGGAAGAGGAGGCAGAAGACAGGGCCGTTGAGCTTGAGGAACAGGTAGGGATAGGTGAGAAGATTCCAGAGACGGCTGCCTGCTTCCCGGAATTCCGGGTGGTTGCCCAGGTCCATGGCCGGAAAGACGAAGGCGTCGAAGAGATTGAAGATATGGTGGGTAAAGAGCTCCTCGAAATAGGTGCGAAAGGGGAGGGCCTCGTTGAAGTGCCTTAGGACGAGCATGCCCAGGTAATAGGGGAGCTCAAACAGGAAGAGGGGGAAGAGAAAGGCCGCCCCCATCACCAGGGTCCTTTTGAGCACCGGCACAGCCCGCTCCCGTCTTCTCAGCAGATCCAGGCCCTCGTTCACAAAAATCACGAGGAGGAGGTAGAGGAAGCGGTCGTGAACCGTGAAGGCCAGTCCCACGGTAAACCCTGTAAAGAGAACCCAGAGGCTTCTTGGGCCCCTCTCATCGTTGGCGAGACTCCTTTGATAGAAGTAGATGGCAAACACGGCAAAGCACATGGCCGGGCCGTCGGCAAAGCCTGTGATGGAATAAACGAGATGATACCCTGAGACGGACAACAGGAAAGAAGCGAACAGGCCGACCTTCTCGTCATACAGGGCCCGGCCCAGCAGGAAGATGCCGAGGAGGGAAAGGGTCCCGAAGAAGGCGGAAACCAGGCCGGTTGCATAGGGCTCAGGGCCCACGAGACCGACACAGATTGCGGTCAGGAGGGAGAAGCCCGGGCGGCCCCAAACGGGCGGTTCTCCTTCGAGACGTTCCTGAAACCGTTCTTTCTCTTCCTCAAAGGTGTACAGGTTGCGCCCGAACCTCGTCTCCTCGATCTTCCTTGCCAGGGCCTCTGTGAGGGCTGCTGCAAAGGACCGGATCCATCTTCCCTCCAGCGTGTAGATGCCGTCGTCGAAGAAGCTCGGTCCCCTCTCTTCTACACCCTGGAAGCGAAGGAAGGCGCCCAGGATCAATACGAGAAGAAGTAAGGGGTACACGATTTTGGATGTGGAAGGCCGAGGCATAGCATGATTCTTGTCGGTTACGGAAAGCAGGGAGGTTTGCAGCATAGAAGAATCCTTCCCTGTGTGTCAATGGAAACCTCGGTGTTGCAGGAATACTTGAAAAGGGGGGTCCTCATGGTATAAAGATTTCGCTGTGCCATGGTTCCGGTGTCGGGAATTCAGCCTGCAGATGAACGGAAGGAGATGACATGTTCGAGTTGAACGAAACGCACCTGATGATCCAGGACATGTTCCGCCAGTACATGATGAACGAGGTGGAGCCGGTGATCGATGACATCGAGGACGGAAAGGTCGCCGTGTTCGATCCCCTGCGCCGCATGATGGAGACCCTCGGACTCAAGAGCCAGATGGAGAGCATGGATCTGTCCAAGCCGGTGATCGGGGGTTCCAAGGAGAAGAAGCAACCGGATCCGAACAACCCCATGGAGGGCATGGAGGTGATTGCGGGCAACCTTCTGATCAAGGAGATGTCGCGTATCAGCCCGGGCATGGCCATGTCTTTCGGGGTCACCACGGGACTGGCCGGCGGGACCATCCTCGCCAAGGGAACCCTGGCCCAGAAGGAAACCTACGGGTTGCCCCTGCTCACCCTGGAAAAGATCGGAGCCTGGTGTCTCACGGAACCCGGTGCGGGATCGGATGCCCTGCGAGGGATGCGGACCACGGCCGCGGAGAAAGACGATCACTTTGTGCTCAACGGTTCCAAGACCTTTATTACCAATGGCCCCATTGCAGACGTTTTCGTTGTTTATGCCAAGCTGGTGAGGCAGGACGGGAGCAAGGAGATTCAGAACTTCATCGTCCTGAGAGACGATTCAGGCCTCTCCTGCGGTACGCCTTTTGCCAAGATGGGCATGAAGGCCTCCCCCACGTGCGAGGTGTTCTTTGACGACTGCCGCATCCCGCGAGACAGGCTGATCGGGGAGGAGCAGGCAAAGAAGGAAAGGGATCACGTCAAGGAGGGGCTCTCCCAGGAGAGGAGCGGGCTGCCTGCCATGTCACTGGGCGTGATCGAAAGGTGCTTTGAGATCGCTTTGAACTATGCCAAGGAAAGAGAGCAGTTCGGTGCACCGATCGTTGAGTTCCAGCTGATCCAGAATCGCCTTGCCCGTATGTACGTGGCCATGATGAATGTGAGGAACATCTTTTTTACTACCATGCACCACGCCATTTACGGGGGACAGACCCGCCTGGACGTTTGTGCTGCAAAGCTCTATTGTGCTGAAATGGCCACCTGGGTCGCCAACGAAGCCGTTTCCGTCCTCGGAGGCTATGGGTACATGCGGGAGTATGTTGTGGAACGCCTGGCGCGTGATGCAAAGCTGCTTGAGATCGGTGCGGGTACGACCGAGATGCAGATCGTTACCATGGGGAGAGAGCTGGCTGCCACATCTATGACTTGATGATGACATGAGAAACAAACGGAAAGGTGGATGACATGAGTGTACTGTCTGCCATCGGGAATACCCCGCTGATCGAGCTGGAAAACCTGGTGGAGAATCCGCGTGTGCGGATCCTGGCGAAACTCGAAGGATGCAACCCGGGCGGTTCGGTCAAGGATCGCCCGGCGCTGTACATGATTCAGAAGGCGGAAGAGTCCGGAGAACTGAAACCCGGCAAGGTCATCCTGGAGCCCACCTCGGGCAATACGGGGATTGCGCTGGCCATGATCGGCGTGGCTAAGGGCTATGAGGTGAAGCTCTGCCTCCCGGGATGCGTCAGCACCGAGCGCCAGTACATCCTGCAGGGATTCGGCGCAGAGGTCCTGATCACGCCTGACGAGGAAGGAACCGACGGCGCCATCAGGACGGCGCGCCGGATTCTCGAGGAGGATCCGGACCGGCACTTCATGCCCGACCAGTTCAGCAACACGAACAATGTCCTCTCTCACTATGAAACAACAGGGCCGGAGATCTGGAAACAGACCGATGGGACCATCGATGTTTTTGTGGCGGGCATGGGAACCACAGGGACCCTGATGGGGACAGGACGTTTTCTGAAAGAGAAGAAACAAGGCGTGCGCATCGTGGGTGTGGAGCCGGTCAAGGGGCACAGCATCCAGGGGTTGAAGAACATGAAGGAAGCGATTGTCCCTTCCATTTACAACCGGGACAAGATGGATGAAAAGATCGTCATCGATGATGAAGAGGCCTTTGAAATGACAAAGGTCCTGGCGCTCCGCCACGGACTCTTTCTGGGCATGTCGAGCGGGGCCGCCGTGGCAGGAGCCGTGCAGGTAGCCGGCGACATGCAGGACGGAACCATGGTTGTCATCCTGCCGGATCGGGGAGAGCGATATCTGAGCACCAACCTCTTCCGTTCTTTCTGTGCGAAATGTCCGCCGTGACCTTCTCCATAATGGCATTTTTATTTTTCACGAGGGCCCCGGGCATGCTCCAGGGGCGGGTTTACGAAAAAAAATAAAAAATCATAAATTTGTCGGAATTTGTGCTTGCAAAATCTATTAAAACTGATATATATGCTTCATCCTAATAATTAACCTCACAAATCCAGAAGGGAGGAGTAGAGAAGATGGCAGCGAAACCTATGACCAAAACACAGGTGGTGGCTCACTTTGCGGACAAGTTCGAGCTGACCAAGAAGCAAGCCGCGGAAATCCTGAATGAGGTTGCCGAACTGGCCGTTGCTCAGACCAAGAAGTCAGGTGTTTTTGTCCTGCCGGGTATTGGAAAGCTGAAAAAGGTCAAACGCAAAGCACGCACGGGCCGCAACCCTGCCACGGGTGAGCCGATCAAGATTCCTGCCAAGACCGTGGTGAAGATGACCCTTAGCAAGGCTTGCAAGGATGCCGTTGTCCCGCCCAAGAAGTAAGGGTCCAACGTCTCCTCACACTCCAGGATAGAAAAAGAAACAACGGTTTCAGGAAGTTCTTTTGTTTCAAAGAAACAGAGGGTTCCGGAATGCTTTCCGGAACCCTCTCTGTTTTTCTCGCCCTCCTTCCCCCGGAACACAGGGACCCTCCACAAAATCGACCCCCTCTCACAACCCCTTAGCATCCGGTTCGGATTCCACCGTTTGTGCGAAGGTCCGGTTCGCAGCAAAAGGCTTCATGCAACAGGCGGTCTGGAAGGACATTCCAAAGACAGCCTGTGATCCCCTGTCAACAGGTACGTGAGGCCGCAGGGCCACACTCTGGGTTGTGCGCCAGCCTTCTCTTTCCCGTGGAAAGGCCATCAACGGAAATCGCTTATCAATCCTTTCCTTATAGAAAAAGACAGAGGCAGCATCCGGCGGGCGACTGGACAAAGACTCGAGGAAACCCCTTCTGCAGGTGAATCCCGTGGCCGGAGAACAGAGGAACAGAGATTGCACTCATCCTGTGCTTGGGAGAGGAAGAGTGCGTTCCAGGTCGTTTTTCAAGATTCAAGAACAAACGTGTTCCTGGCCCGCATATTACACAAAGCCTGCTTCCCGGAAATCCATTACAACGGTTCGAACCTATGGTGCCCCCGGTATGTTACCCGCTCTTTGCCCTGATCGCAGGCTCCCTGCTGGGCTGGTACTCTCCCTCGAGCCGAACCCTCTTTTTCTGGGGGTTCCTTCTGAGTTCCCTCTTCTCGTCGGTGCTATGTGTTGTTGTGCGGAACGCCTTGCTCAGGGTTCTGCCTTTCCTGGCGGCATTCCTTTTTCTCGCTGCAATGAGAACCAGCGTTCGGCTTCATCCTGAATTCCCGCCGCATCACCTGATCCATCAGGCCCACGGCAGGCCTCTTCGCTTGGAAGGGATCGTGAGGGGAACACCCATGCATGCCGATGACTGGTGCCGAGTCCCTTTTGAGGCCCAGCGGCTCCGTTCATCCGAAAGAAGCCGGCATGTTACAGGCCGCGTCGATCTCTTTCTGAACGGAGATGTGCCGAACCTGAAGGCAGGGGACATCCTTCTTCTGGAGGCGCGTCTTCGCAGGATCCGCAACCTGGGGAACCCGGGTGAGTTCAATCGAGCGGCCCGGTCGTTCCTGAAGCGGGTTTACGTGAAGGGTTCGGTTGCCGACCCAGGTCATCTCCTCCGGGTGGGCCAGGCTCCGGGATACGGATTTCAGAGATGGATCCAGGGTGTTCGACTTCGGCTTGCCTCCTTTCTTGACCGGGAAAAGGATCCGCGTGTTCGAGGCCTTCTCAAGACCTGGCTCCTTGGAGATCGTACGGAACTCCCTGCCTCCACTGTGGAAGACTTTCGGAGATCGGGGTTGGCCCACCTTCTGGCCATATCCGGGCTTCACGTGGGACTTGTGGGGATCATGGCCTTTGGCACGTTCAGGGCCCTGCTGAAACGGTCCATCGTCATCCTCCGGCGAGGCTGGTGCACAAAGCGTTCCGCCGTGGGCAGCCTTCCCGTTGTCCTTTGTTACGTCCTTCTGGCCGGCAGCCCTGTGACCGCGGTCCGTGCGGGAATCATGGCCACCCTGCTTGCCGGATGCCTGCTCCTGGACAGGCCTCGGCTGTTCTGGAATGCCATTGCAACGGCAGCCCTGTTC
>CAZSUQ010000166.1:0-8903 GCA_964609935.1 uncultured Thermodesulfobacteriota bacterium
GGATCAAGGCCCTGGACCTCAACGGCTGGCTGCACCTCTACTTTCGGTCCATGCACGAGCTGGCAAAGAGGCTGAAGCGGATGGATGATGTCGAGACCTGGGAGCAGAAGGCCCTGCAGCTGGAGGGCCGTATTGAAGAGGCCATGTGGGACCCGGAATCCAATGCTTACCTGGATATCGAGAAGGACGATTCGGGCACATACCGTCCGGTGCAGGTCATGACCCCTGTGATGGTCTGGCCCCTGTTTGTCGGTGCGATCCACGATCAAGACCGGGCCAGGGTGCTTCTGGAATCGCACATCCTGAACCCGCAGGAATTCTGGGGGGATCCCGCCCTGGGTCGCTGGCCCATACCCAGTGTGGCCTTTGACAGCCCCTTTTACGATCACGCCCAGGACGGCGTTTACTGGCAGGGGCAGGTCTGGCCGCCGATCGTGTACGCCGTGGCTGCCGCCCTTTTTCGATACGGCTACCCGGACCAGGCCGAGGAACTGAAACAAACCTTTCTGGAGATGGTCGTGAACGCGGATCAGGGGGGAATCCACGAGAACTATGACGCGCTCAGCGGCCGCATCGGCTTTGCCCCGGTTTCCCTGGGAGCCGAACTGGGCCGGCCGAGTCTCTTCCAATACGGGTGGTCCTGCTCCGTTGTGATGATGTTGCTCCTGGACAGGCATCAGGAAGAGAGGTTCCTGCTTTCTTTCGAGAGAGAAACAAGCGGCCATGTCCGCAGGGTGACCGACATCGGGAGCCGCGAGGACTTCTACCTCGTGGACCCATGCGGGGGCACAAAGGATTTGTATCCGTTCAGCAGGTTGACATCCCGGGATGGAGAGCCGCTCGCAAGCAGCGGCAGCCTGGCCCTGAGGCTCACAAATCCCTACGCCGAACAGAGCCGATTCCGCGTGTCCTTCCCTTCCCTGGGGGACATCCGTGTAACAAAGGTGCATTCGGACGGCCGTCGGGAGTCGGTGTTGGTGGATGAAGGGGAAGAGGGTCCCTGGTTTGTCGCTGAAGTCTCGGATGATACGTCTTCCATAGACCATTACGATATCACAACCATTCATGAAACAAGTGATCGTTCCGGCACCGGGTCAGGCAGTGGAGGATGTCTGTGCAATGTTAAGTCAAGCGGTGGCGGATGTGACCTTGAAGGGAGCAGCGTTTTCTTCCTGGTGTTGGTTGCTGCCTTTTGGGTCCTGCTGAGGGATCGCTGCCGGCACGAAGCTCTCGGCAGGAACGGACCCTATGCAGAGGGGGGTGAAAAGCCTTAGAACACCCCGCTGCGAAAACAACCCGGATTCCCAGGTTGGACTTTTATAGAGTATTTCTTGACGCTTATGTCTTTCACAGCGGCAAAAGGAACAAGAAAAAGAGACCAGAGGCGTGGAAATCTTCGGCATAAACACCGCGATTTTTATGAAGCAGGCCTTTGAAGCCTGCCTGATCGGCCTCTTTGTCGTCTGCCTGGTCCATTCGTGGATTACCCACGGGCCGAAGCGCACCCTGCGAGAGTTCACTGCAGGCTTTTTCCTCACGGCGTGCTGCGAGTCGATCGGCGTTCTGTCAGGTGCCTACGTGTACCCGGGATTCCGCTTCTACGTCTTCGCCACGCCCGTGGCCAACCCGGCCTCGTGGATCGCCACGGTCTACATCATCATCGAGGTGACGAACCGCCTGGTTTTCGGAAGGAAGAGCCTTTCAACCTACGAGGTGGACGGCAACCGCCTGGAACCCGACAGGTTCAAGCTCTTTGGCGGATCCGTGCTGAAAACCATCGCCGTGCTCGCAGCAATCGATGCAACCCTTGCACTGGTCGTCGATCTGGTTATGGACCCGTTGGCCACGGTCTACAACTGGTGGGTCTGGGTGCCCTGCGAACCGGGGATTACCTCCATCGGCAAGGGCGTGATCGATCCGTACAACTTCAGCCGTCCGGCTTTCATGAGCACACCGGCCAACGTGTTTCACAATTTCTTCGCACAGTTTTTTCCCCATGGAATGAGATACCCCACACGCATGCTCGGCATACCGCTGATCAACTTCATTGCATGGTTCGTGTTCGTTTTTGTTTTTGCATCCGAGTTCCGGTTCGTTGAGCTCAAGGAACACTGGAGCGAGTGGAAGAAAACGGTCGTGCTCTGGCTGTTGATTCTGATCGATATCCCGGTGCTGGCCTTTCTGCTGATCACCCCGAACATCTGAGGGAACGTGATGACGGATTCGCATGCAGGGAAACCATTCGGCACAAAAGTGATCTATTTCCTGAAATATCACCTTCACATCGCCCTTTACACGTATTTTGGGTTCGGACTGTTCGTGTGTGGACTCGTAGCCCCGCCTGACAGGGTGGCCGCGCTGGAAACGAACCTCATCTCCAAGGGCTGGCACCTCTCCCTGATGAGTGTGTTTCTGATCCTGCCGGTGCCGATCATCTATGTTGTGCGCATGAGGAGAGGCTCTTCAAAGGAGTGACTTTCAATGAGCTGCTCCCGGCCAAGAACGAATTCCTGTTGGTCTATGCACACCCATACCTGTACTCGAACCTTAAGGCTTTTCATATTGCTCTGCGCTTCCGCTATTGTCGGCTTGACAGGGGGGTGCGGCGGCGATTCGGATTCCAAAGCGGATCCTTTCAGCATTTCGATCACACCAGCACAGATGAACGCGGTTCAAGGCCAGCGCTGCGTGCTGCTCGCCGCCTTAGACCAGAACACAGTTGGGCATGAAGCAGTGCAGATATCCGCCACTATGTGTTTTCTCTTTCGTTTTTCCTTTTTCTGGACCGTTCGGGAACCCTGGCGGCCTCCAGCTTTGAAAAGGCCCCTTTCCTGGTCTCACGGTGATCAACTTTGATCTCCTCCAACGACAGACCTTTCTTGAGAGCAAAGGGTTCCACCTTTCGGATACCGTCACCGGATTCCTTGACATAGAGCCGGTCGGCCTCGATGGTCGTCTGGGTCTGGCCGTGGTTCGCCAGGATGATGTACGCCTCGTGGTCCTTGAGGTTCTGGATCTCCGAAGGCAGTACCAGGGGCTCCTTCCGCTTCCTACGGATTACGGAAACGCCGTCCTTGATGTCGCTGACTCCGCCCGAGAAGGAGATTTCCGGCTCCAGGTACACTGTGTCCCCGAGCAGATGAGACAAATGTTTGGCGGTTTCCACGTCCCGGGTGCGCATGGCTACGATATTGTTGATGTTTCCCAGGATTGTCTGACGGTCTTCCCTGCCGTAGATCTTCTGGATCTGCCCGAAATCCTGGACCCCGACGGAGACCGCGGCACCCTTGGAACGACCGAGTCTCAGAATCTTGACCAGGGAAGGCATACTGTTCAGGGATGTGAATTCATCGAGCAGAAAGAAGATTCTTCTGTCCGGTCTGTCTTCCATGGTGAGAACGTGTGAAGCCAGAACATCGATGAACAGGGAAAGTGCAGGCCGCACCGTGTCTTCATAGCTCGTGTTGTTCGTTGCGAAGATAAACCCCGGGGTTTCTTCTTCCAGCCATTTTCTGATACAGAATTCGCCGTCCTCCATGTACCGGAACGCGGAGATGTGGAGCATGAACACGCTGTTGTAACCATGTGCCTGTTTCGAGTCGGGGTCCAACAGATGATCCCTGCCCTGGGCCCCCTTTTCCGTGGAGCCGAGCATCTCGAGCTTGGAGCGGATCGGGCTGGTGAAGATCTCCCACATCTCCGAATAAATAAAAAAAACATTCTCGTAAGCGTAGTGGAGTAGCCCGGTGAGGATGTCTCTCGCTCCGTTGTCCCACGACGGGTCCCGTCTGTGTGGCTGCATGCGGATCATCATGTGGGCGACCCGGTCGATGTCGGTGACATCCCTGATGTCGTTGAACACGGTCCACTTGATGCTTCGCTTGTCCAGGGTGTTGAAGAGGAGGTTGATTCCACAGGCGTTTTCATATTCGAAGAACCTCGATGTGAAATCAGCCTTGGAACAGTGGATGATACCCTTCTCGCCTCGTGCCATGAGGTGAGCGATGAGGGGTGCGAAATAGCCGCTGGTCTTTCCGCATCCCGTGCTGCCGATCACCGCCGTGTGGTAGACTTCGCCCTGTTCCGTGAACCGAACGCCCCCGAGCCGGAACCGGGTCACCTCCTTTCTGCGTTTAATGCTCCTGTTGATCTCGTTGATGCTCTTCAGTCGTGCCCCGCGCACGAATTTGCGATCCCCGTAGTTTTTCGCCCTTTTTCGGAATATGCCGGTTGCCACGGGAAATCCCAGGACAAGGAAGCAGCAAAAGACGGCGAGAGGAAGCCGGAGCTCGGAAGTGCCGTGACGAAGCAGGGTGTACAGGTAATGGAAGTAGCCGTCCCTGGAAATTTCGTTGTTGAACCACTGTCCCGTTGCGGCTATTGACTGGCCGATTATTTCCTTCACGGTGAACAGGCTCGCCTGGTTTTCCGTGAGCAGGTAGCCCACCAGGAGGACGTCAAGAACCAGGAGGATCGTGAAGATGTTCTTGTACATCTTCATGTTCATGCGCAGCGAGTTCCACCACGTTTCGTGTCCCATGTACGTTTGGTATTTGCTCATTCTTCCTCTCCTTTCCTTTACGTTGAGTGTTTCAGTCGCGTTTCGATTGCCTCGAGAACCTCTGCGGGTTCTTCCGTAGCGTTCCGAATCAGGTACTCCAGCAGGAGGTTTGCCCGCTGCTCCAGGTGGCACACGTGGCTCAGCAAACGGAAGAGCTCGTCGAATCGCAGCGCATCCACGTCCCTCAGTATCCTGACGTTGTCTCTTTCAATCGTTTCCAGGCGATCTTCGATTCTGAGGATCTCGGAATGACTGTTCACGAGAGCACGGCAGAATTCGGACACCGTGTGTCCCGTTTTCCTTGCCGTGGTCCTGATGTGCCTGTACTCCTCGGGAGTGACCCTGAAACCAACGTGTTTCATTTCCCCTCCTCGATCTGCATCCCGGGAAGAGGGATGCCCGCCTTCAGGTAGAGTTCATTGATTTCCTTCTGCCTTGTCGAGTTGAGATGGGGGTAGAGGTGAACCAGGTAGTCATTCAGGCTCACGGTGGTACCCAGCCAGTAATCACGGGCTTGCTTCAGTTCCTGTGTATGGGACCGGAGGTGAACCCAGTACGTGTTGATCCCAAGCCCGGAGAGTGACACCGCCAGGGCCGTGACGGCTATCCATTTCATGGACATTCTACGGGTCCCTTTGCTCACCTCGTTCATGGCCTTTGAGGCTGGGGCCAGAATGCTTCGGAACTCATCGGACGAGTGCTTGAGGGTCGAGGTCGTTGCCTGAGCGATATCGTTCACCTGTTGTAGGATCGCGGTCATCTTCTCGGAGGTGTTATCCGAAATCGCGGCAAGGCCCTGCTGATAGGACTGTGTCCATTCAATGACCTCCTGGAGGAGCTTTCCCATGCTTTCCCGGTCCAGGGACACGTGAAGGGCCTCCCTGCAGAACGTGGACATCGTCTGCCCGTTCTTCTCGGAGAGTTCCTTGATGGTTTCATATTCCCGTTCGGATGCCTTGATCCCGATCGTCTTCATGCATGTCCTCCCGGAGTCTTTGGGGGATGGATTCCTGTTCAACGGCCGGTTTAACCTCCGGCCCGACGTTAACCGGTCGAAACAAATGCGGAACTCCTTCCTGTGACCCACCGCCGGTTCGACAGGTGCCCGCAAGGAGTAGGTTTGTTAACCGCACGCATTCAGAGAACATTTTGGGTTTCAAGTCAGTAGGCCGTGTAGTGAATCGTTGAACCAAAGCATTTTCCTCGGAACAGGGTAACTCCCCGTGTTTGCTCGATTACTGGTGGCAGGGCCGGAAATTCGGGCAACGTCCGTTGCATTGTGTGTGACAGAAAAATCGGGTGCAGGGATACCCTGCAAAGACCCATGGGAAGAACTTTCCCGATCGACCCGTGTTGCCCGGTGGCCGTCCATCGATTGCCAGGGTGGGGGGTGGGGGATCTCGGTTGTGATGCTTTTTCATTGCTAAAGCTCCATTTCCGGTTCGGCCTTTCGGCCCGCCATTTGAGATTCCTTGAGTCGGTCGTGCTCCCTCTGTGCTGCCCCTGTTCCCTGTCCCGGGATCCTTCCCTGGAGTGCACCGGGGGGGCGTGGTTCGTTGCTGTCGTGGTTGTTCGGCCACGGTTCGTCGAAATCCGGTGTGGCGTGGTGTCTCCCAATTTCTTCGGCCTCCCGGCCTGCGAGAGCCTTGTCCGGCTCTCTCCATCCGGTCACAACGGAGTGCTCGGGTAAGTGTGCTCCCCCCTCCCCCCTCGCGTGGCCCGGATAATCCAGGGTGCTCTTCTTCATCTGCTCGACCTGGACCTGTTCGCACAGTTTTGCGGGGTCTTCCGTGTACACCTGAAAATCCTTTTTGCCCCTGGTGACCATTGTGTAGAAGGAGTTGTATGTCTGCCTGACATTGCCGGCGGTCGATGCCAGGGCCAGCACCACGTCCGAGTCCGAACCCTGGGCCTTGTACCCGGTGATCGCGTGGCCGTGGGTGATGTAGTTGAAATTGTTCTCCACGTTGAAGGCAATGCGGGTGCCGGTGGCTGTTTCCACGGTCATGTCTCCCCTGGCATTGACGGCCGCGACAGTCCCCATCAGCCCGTTTTGAACGCCAAGGGCGCGGTTGTTTCTCAGGAACACGACCTTGTCGCCCCGGGAGAACCCGATGTCTCTCTCTTCCCAGATCGCAACCTTGTCTCCGTGCGCCTGCAGATCCAGGTCTCGGAAACGGCCTTTGCCGAGGTCAACGGTGATCTTGTGGTTGTCCGGGTCGATTTCGTGGACTCGGCCCTCCACCCCTCGTTTGAGGCCTGCTCCGGATTTGACGATGCTGACGAGGTCCCCTTTGCTGTAAGCAGCGGGGAAGTGCCTTGAAACGCCGTCCACCTGTCTGCCTTCACGTACCCTGAAGGTGAACTCCCGGCTCTCCAGTTGCCGAGAATTTCTGAGCCGATTTCTGATTTGCTCGTTGATCTCCCTGCGTTCCTCGTTGCGGGATGTGACGATGAGCGTACCCAGGGTGTCTCCCCTGGAAAGATAATCCTCCACGACCTTTTCCGTGAGGGACGTGTGGTCCTCCCGCGTGCGGATCTTGCCCGTCTCCCTGAGCAGTTCGATAGCTGCCGCCACGTCTCTCTGATCCCTGCAGGCGGCCAGTGATTCCACGAACTGCCGGTACCCGGGATTTTCTCTCTGCCGGACGTTGTCCCTCATGTGGACGGTTTTCACTGCATCGTCTTCCACGAGCTTTTGAAACATTCTGCCGGCGCCGATCGGGGGAAGCTGTTTCGCATCTCCTACGAGAAGAATCCTTGCTCCCAGGGTTTCGGCTGCGTGCGTGATCAGTCTGTGCATCTGCGGAGAGTCGATTGTGCTCGCCTCGTCAGCGATGAAGATGGTCCTGGTGGGCTCCGTCGGGGTTGAATGCACCTGTGTGGTTCTTTGCCGGGTGCCCGCTTCCTGCAGGAAAGAGTGGAGGGTACGGCTTTCCATGCCTGCCTTCTCGGTGAGTTCCCGGGCGGCCTTTCCCGTGAAGGCAAGGCCCTTCAGGTGGTATCCGTGCGGCCGGACAATCTCGTCCAGCGCCTTGAACAAGGTTGTTTTTCCGGTCCCGGCGTCCCCCTGTATGCCGATCACCCTGTCCTGTGTTGTGAGGACGAGCTCGAGTGCTTCCCTCTGTCCCTTGGTCAGCTGCCTGTCGTCGTATTTCTTTTCCGCCAGGACCCTTGCACGTTCTTGGTCAACAACCGGCCGCCCCTGGCCCTGCAGGGTACTTACCTTCTCCACGATCTCGGACTCCAGGTCGAGCATTGCTCGGGTGGTAATGGCCTCGTCGGAGTCCAGTTGAACGAGCTCACCCGTGTTCCCCAGCCTTTGGAAGGCCCGTTCGATGTGGCGGATTCCCTTTTGACCGAGGGCCAGTTTGAGAGCGGTTTTGATGAGCTCGGCCCTGGTGAAGTGGCTCTCGGTTTGCGTGAGGATGTCCGCAGCGGACCGGACATAATCGGCCGAGCTGAGCTTGGGGTCCGGATCCCTGCCTCGAGCTTCTTTCCTCTCCTTCAGGCAACGGTTTTTCAGTTCTTCGAAGTCGAGTCCCCTGCCGGACAAAGTCTCTTGCCAGCTTCGGATCAGCGTCTTCCGGTCGATGTTTCCGGGTTTTCTGGCCCGTGACCCCAGGGCTGCGATCTCATACAGACGGCCACTGTTCACTCCTTCGTACTGACCCGAGTCCTGGAGTTCCCGGACCTTCTCCACCACCTGGAGGCGGCGCCTGGAGAAGTCTTCGATGACATCCTTCCCGATCCCCTTGATCTCGAAAAGGCCCTTTTTGGGATCGGTAATCTCGACCGCATAGCCGAGCCTGCTGAGTTCGAGCACAAGCTCGTTGTGGTAGACCTGGCCGATCTCGAGCTTGTTTCTGTAAAGTGCGCCTGCCCGCACCTGGTTGCCTCGTTCCAGGGCCCTCCACTGCCCGTCCTCCCGTTGGGTCATGTTCATCACAAAGGCATGGCTGTGGAGCTGTGGGTCGAGCTCCCTGGAGACGAAATGATCGAACAGGGCGATGACGAAGTTGCCGGTCCGCACAATGCGCGTGTCACCGCCCACGGTGTGGCGGGCTTCCGCGTAGTGTGCCTCCGCATAGGACAGCGCCACCTTGACCGCCTTGCCGTGGGCAGCCCGGATTCTCTCGTCCACCAACTCCAGGAGGCTCACCGACTTGGGTGCGGAAAAGGTGAGATCCACACCTGCTTTCCGATTGCCGTTCACGCCCGGGGCGATGAGCTGATGGCCTTTGGGGTGCCTGCCTTCCAGCAGTCTGAAGAAAACCTCTCTTTTCAGCGGCCCTCTCAGCCCCAGTTCCCTGGCGCCCTTTCCGTGTGACCTGGCCTCGCC
>CAZSUQ010000167.1:0-8877 GCA_964609935.1 uncultured Thermodesulfobacteriota bacterium
CTGGCGAACCAGACAGGCCTGAACGACGAAACCCTTGAAAGAATCGAGCAGGGGAAGGAGATCCCGTCCGTAGGGGCCATCCTGCAGATTTCCCGGGTCCTCGGGATGGACGCCAGCGGGCTGTTGACCGAAACGGAAAAGAAGAGCCTCAGAAAGAGCAAGAAAGAGAGCTACGATAAACGGAGTCGTTCTTATGCCTACAAAACCCTCTCCTCCGGCGCGGCCGCCATGCATCTGAAGGCCTTCCAGGTCACGATTGAGCCGCTTCAAGATCACGAAATGGTGGAATACCGTCACGAGGGGGAAGAATTCATCTTTGTCCTTGAAGGAGAGGTGGATGTCACGGTGGGGGAGAACAAACACCACCTGAAAACAGGCAAGAGCCTGCACTTCAACTCCTCCAGCCCCCACATGCTTCGGAACCCCGGGGCTGAGAAGACCACCCTGGTCGTTGTGCTCTACACGCCCTGATCCAACCCTTTTTCCTCCGAAAGGGAGGCATTGGCCATGACCTGGCAGCTCACGGAAGAGCAACAGATGATCCAGCTGATGGTGCGCGAGTTCGCCAGGAGGGAAATCGAGCCCTATGCCGCCGATTTTGATCGCAAAGGCACGTTTCCAAAAGAGATCATAGGGAAGATGAGCGAGCTGGGGCTCATGGGCATGATGATCCCTGTCCGTGACGGCGGCTCCGATGCCGGCGCTGTGAGCTATTCACTGGCGCTCCAGGAAATCGCCTACGCCTGCGCCTCCACGGCTGTAACCATGAGCGTTTCAAACCTCTCCTGCGAGCCGCTCCGCCTGTTCGGGACCGAGGAGCAGAAAAAGGATTTTCTTGTCCCTTTGGCAAACGGCCATGGCCTGGGAGCCTTTGCCCTCACGGAACCCGATGCCGGTTCGGACCCGGGAAGCATTCGCACACTGGCAAAGAGATCCGGCCGGGACTATCGAATCAGCGGAACAAAGGTCTTTATCACCAACGGAGCGTTTGCGGACACAACGATTCTGGTGGCCCGCACAGAGGAGGGGGGCGGCAACAGGAGCCTGAGTGCGTTTATCCTGCCAAAGGACGCCCCGGGCCTGCAGGTGGGGCCGGAAGAGGAAAAGATGGGGTTGCGGGCCTCAAACACAGTCACCCTGTTTCTCGACGAATGCCTTGTGCCCGAGAAGCACCGGATCGGGAAGGAAGGGGACGGTTTTCGCATCGCCATGACGGCTCTGGACGGGGGGCGGATCGGAATCGCCTCTCAGGCCACCGGGATCGGCCAGGCCTGCCTGGACGAAGCAACACGATACTGCAAAGAGAGAAAGCAATTCGGTCGCTATCTTTCCAGCTTTCAGGCCATCTCCTGGATGATTGCCGACATGGCCACCGAGTTGGAGGCGGCCAGGCTCCTGACCATGCAGGCCTCACAGCAGAAGGATCAGGGCCTCCCCTTTACCCAGTCGGCATCCATGGCCAAGCTTTACGCCTCGGAAATGGCCAACCGGGCCGCCTACCACGCCCTGCAGATCCATGGAGGCTACGGATACACGCGTCACTACAAGGTGGAGCGCCTCTACAGGGACGCCAGGGTGACCACCCTGTACGAAGGTACCTCTGAGATCCAGCGCATCGTCATCTCAAGGGAGACGCTCCGGAATTAACCGGGCCTCCTGCATCTCTCCACAGAATCTCTCGCAACCAAACGAGCCCGGAATCACAGTGCGAAGCTCTCTTCCGCGATCTCCATCACGGACACATCCTCGCTCTTGATGGCCTTGACGGCACCGTCCACCTCGGGGAGTACATTCTTGATGAAGTACTTTGCTCCCAACACCTTTCCCGAGTAGAAGGCCGCCTCCTTGTTTCCCTTCACGAACTCGGCCCACTTCGCCGGGTCCGCGGGATCGGCACCCTGCTCTTCGGCCAGGGCATCCAGCCGATCCTGGGCGATCCCGGCCTGCCACAGGAGGAGCCACCCGGACACGACCTTTCCCATGGCCATGAGGAAGGGGTATGCCTGGGAAAGGGGAATGAGAAACTTCCCCTCTTTGCCGCACTGGGCAAAGAAGAGCCCCAGTTCCGCCAGCTTGTCCGCTGCGTCCTTCACGTCTTCCGCCAGGCCCTTGAGCTTCGGGTTTTCCGCGCACCGGGCCACGGTGCCGTTCATCTCCCCCAGCAGGTTCAAGAAAAAGGCGCCCTTCTTCATGCCAAGCTTGCGGCCCACCAGGTCCAGGGCCTGAATGCCGTTGGCGCCTTCATAGAGGGAAGCGATCTTCTCGTCCCGCATGATTTGCTCCACCGGGTATTCAGAGCAATAGCCGTATCCTCCATACACCTGGACCGCAGTCTCCGCGACCCGGAAAGCGATGTCCGAGCAGTAGGCCTTGATGATCGGGGTGAGCACCTCGGCAAAGCCCAGCCACTTTTCCCTCTCTTCATCGTTTTCCTCGATCAGCTCCATGTCGAAGCAGTAGGCACTGAACAAGACCAAGGCCCTCATGCTCTCCACGTTCGTCTTCATCCACATGAGCATCCGGCGCACATCCGGGTGCTGTATGATGGGCACCCTGGGCGCTTCCGGGTTCTTTAACTCCATGAGGGACGAGCCCTGCAGGCGCTCCTTGGCGTATTGAAGCGCATGCAGATAGGCGATGGAAGCAGCGGCCTGCCCCTGCATCCCAACACCGAGGCGCGCCTCGTTCATCATCTGGAACATGATCTTCATGCCCTGCTTCTCTTCGCCGAGCAGTTCGGCATAGCAGTCTCCGTTGTCGCCGAAGTTCATGGCGCACGTGGAACTTCCGTGGATCCCCAGCTTCTCCTCGATCTTTCCGATCTCATAGTCGTTGCGCCTGCCCAGGCTCCCGTCTTCGTTCACGAGATATTTTGGAACAAGAAAGATGGATATGCCCTTGGTCCCGGGCGGATCCCCCTCGATCCTCGCCAGTACGGGATGGATGATGTTCTCCACCAGGTCGCTGTCGCCGGCCGTGATGAAGATCTTGGACCCTTGAATCTTGAAGGTCCCATCGGGCTGCCGGATGGCCTTGGTGGTCAGGTTGCCCACATCCGAACCTGCCCCTGCCTCGGTCAGGACCATGCTGCCGCCCCACTCGCCGGTGACCATCCTTTCCAGGTACTTCTTCTTCTGCTCCTCGGTCCCGTACACCTCGATCATGTGGGCCGCGCCCTCCACGGTGCCGGGATAGGACATGAAGGAGAAGTTGTGGTTGAACCACTCATTGGCAGCGGCCCGCATCGTCAGGGGGAGCCCCTGCCCTCCAATCTCCGGGGGAAAGGACATGACGCCCCAACCCCCTTCACAAAAGAGCTTGTAAGGCTTGTGGAGGCACTCCGGAACGTACACCTGTCCGTCCTCCAGCCTGCACCCCTCCCTGTCGCATTCCACGTAAGTGGGAAAGATCAGGGTCAACCCCACCTTCTGCGCCTCGGTAAGGACCATGTCGAACATGTCCCTGGAAAAATCCGCATACCTGGAGCTCTCGCATAGCTTCTCCAGTCCGAGCATCTCATAGAGGATGAATTGCTGGTCCCTTTCGTCAACAAGTAGATTCGCCATGGGGATCCTCCTTGGCTCCTGGGGTTGATTCCAAATGAACTCGTGTGAAATAGTACGATCGATGTGTTCTTAGATACGGGGACGAACCGGCCATGAAAAAATGTCCGGGTCGAGCAAGTCGGACCCATCCTTTTAGATCATCTGCGATCTAAATTCAAGGGCCAGGGAGATCAGCCCATGCACTTGGCCCTGATATAGCAGGCCGGGCATCCTGTGATTCAGCTGTATTCATGGAAAAGCGAATAGCTGGGAAGGAATGAAATTGTCATTAAAAATCAAAATGTTAAGAACTTTCCTTCCTTTGCTTGCATCCCTGCTCATCGCCCTTCTGGATCAAGGGTGCCTTTCTCGAACGCAATGGGAAAAAGCCAGGCCGTTCAAGTGGGAGGCAACCCCGATGCCCGCCTGGGACCAGGCCTTTCAGACAGCGGACCCGAGATGGAAAGGGGCTGATTCCGCTTCCTCGGTTCCGTTGTCCGCCATAGATACCCTCTGGCTTTTCGGCGATACATGGATCACGGATTCCGAATCCCCGGGACGGGATCAGGGAGATATCGTCAGGAACAGCCTTGCCATACAAAGGATCGAGGAGGGAGGCCCGGGGGCCATCCACTTCTTCTGGCAGGAGAAACAAGGAAAGCCCGCGGCTGCTTTTCTTCCCGCTTCCGGTCCCGGCTGGCTCTGGCCGTTGAGCGGGATACGGCTGGAAAAGGGCCTCTACCTCTTCTTCCTGCGGATCGTTGAAAGCAGAAACGATCCGGGCTTCGAGCTGAAAGGGGCTGTTCTCCTTGCCATCCGGAATCCGGATGACCCACCGGGTGCCTGGGCCCCGGAGCAGCACGACATCCCGTTCTTCCTTCACCGCGACACCGGAGATCTCTTCTTTGGGGTTGCCTGTCTTTTATCCAATAATTTCGTTTATTTCTATGGGGTTAGGGAGGACTGGACCCAGGGTGTGAAAGGCCGGGGTCTCCTTGTGGCACGATCGCCGGTCCAGGCCTTTGAAAGGATGGATTTCTCTTCATGGCGATTCTATTCCGGGAACGGATGGACCGGGGAGGTGGAAAAGGCTCAAGCCCTGTTCCATGGGGCCGCCACCGAGATGTCCGTCACCTACCTTCCCGCCCTGAATCGATTCCTGGCCGTGTACACCTTTTGTGGGTTGGCCAGGGAGATCCTGGCAAGGGTCGCGCCCGATCCCGAGGGTCCCTGGGAGGAACCCTCTGTTCTCTGGCAATGTCCGGAGGTCGTGAAGAACCGTGATTATTTCTGTTATGCAGGAAAGGCACACCCGGAACTCGCCCGCTCGCCGGATGAGCTGGTTGTCACCTATGCAGCCAATTCATGGGATCCGCAGGATCATTACCTGGATCTCCAGCTCTACTGGCCCCGTTTCATCAAAATTACCTTGGACCGCCCTTGAGGCCCACGGGATAGCTCTCTTGAGTGCTCTCGGCCTGGCCGTCCGGTACGGATCGCCCGCCCTCTTCCATGTCCATGGCTCTGTCCAGCAGCGCATTCAGCCGGTCCCATAGACGATCAATCCGTTCCTCCAGGACATCGAGCGCAGCCATGGCCTCTTCCACATCTGCATACCGCCCGTCGCGACGGCCTCGTCTGAATCGGTTCATTGGAAAATCTCTTCCCATGTTTTTCTAGCCCAGCATCTCTTCCAGCGCTTCCACCTTTGTCTGGAACCTTTCCAGGCGCTGTTCCAGGCTCCCTATCCTCGCTTCCAGCGCTCCCATATCACTCCCGGATGAAGCCGTGGCCTGTTGCCATTCGTTCACCAGTCGCCAAAACACGCCGGACAGCCTGGCAAAATGCTCGCTGGACATGATCAGGTAGAGCTCCTTGACCATTCTGTCCGTCAGTTCCTTTTTTACCGACATGCCTGTACCCCCGTTCGTTGTTCAACCCGGCCGGCCGGGTGTTTCCGCATAGCGAATCGATGAGGTCGAGGTGTGTTCCCCCTTGGGTTCGGCCCCCTGACCTGCAGGGTTCTTCGATCCCCTCACTTCTTGTTGTAGTCCATCAGGGACTGGGCAAAGATCATGGTCAGGCCGATGGTGCCCGGGCTTGTCACCGTGGTGTCGGTGAGCACGTTGATGCAGGAGGGCACATCCTGGGACCGGGCCCTTTCCAGCGCACCTGCAATCTGCGCCGGGTCCCTGACGAACTCTCCATAACCGCCCATGGCCTCGGCGATCCGGTCGTACCGAACGATGCCCAGCTCCGAGCCCTGCAGGTTGTCCTTGCCGAAGGTGAGTTCGTTCCCGTGCTTGATCATGCCCCAGGCCTGGTCATTGTTCACCACGATGATGATGGGGAGGTTGTGCCTGACCGCCGTGTCGAACTCCATCATGTTGAATCCCATGGACCCGTCCCCGTTGAACAGGACCACGGTCTCCTGGGGGTGAAGTTCCTTTGCCGCAATGGCAAAGGGGATGCCGATCCCCAGGCAGCCGAACAGGCCGCTGTCCATGTAGCACCCCTCCCGGTGGAATGTACGGATCATGGGCATCCATGCCTGCGTGTCTCCCCCGTCCGCTATCAGAATGCCCTCCTCTCCGAGGAATCGGTCCACCTCCGCACACAGACGAAGGGGATGACATTGCGGCTTTGTATCCGTAAGAAAGGGTTCATGCGTGGCCCGGATCCTCGGCAGGCCCTCTTCAAGGGTCTGGATCCAGGGCTCCAACAGGGAGGCCCCGAGCTTCCCGCGTTCAAGGACCGCCATGGCCTGCTCGCAGAAAGAACGAACATCCCCGGGGATGCCCAGGGTGACGTCGCGGTTCCTTCCAATCTCCGCAGGATCGATATCCACCTGAACGATCTTGCAGTCTTCCTGCAACTGGGGCGGTCGCCCGAAATTCAACCACATGGACATCCGTGTGCCCAGCATGAGGACCGCATCCGCATTGGGCACGCCCACCGGGGCGGCTCCGATGGTGAAGGTGAGCGCATGTCCGTAACAGTCCGGGTGACCATCCTCCACCAGGCCCCTTGCCTGGTTGAGTGTGAACAGGGGGATGCGGGTCCGTTCGATCAGTGAACGCAGGGCCTGGCCCGCCCTTGCATAGTAGGCTCCGCTGCCGGCCACGATCACAGGTCGCTCGGCGCGGCCCAGGATCTCCAGGGCCTCTTCCACGGCCCCCTCGTCACAGGCCACGGGCCTCATCCGGCTGTTGTTGTCCCAGAAGGGAGCATCATCGGAGGGGACATTGTCCACAAGAAGCTCAAAAGGTATCTCGAGATAGGTGGGGCCGGGCTGCCCCTGGATCGCGTGACGCATGGCCATGGAGATATACTCGGGGATCCTGTGAGCCTGGTGAACCGTTGCAGCCCATTTCACCATGGGCCGGATGATGTCGATCTGGTTCATGTCCTGCAGGGCAAGCTTGTGCTCCTGCGAGATGCCCGCCCGCCCGCTGATCACCACCATGGGGCTGCATGCAAGCCGGGCGTTCTGGACCCCTGTAAGGCAGTTGGTGAATCCCGGGCCGGCCGTAACCAGGCAGACGCCCGGCCTGCGCGTGAGCCTTCCGTAGGCCTCGGCCATGTGGGCGGCCGCGGCTTCGTGGCGTACATCCAGGATCTTTATCCCAAGCCGGTCACTCGCCTCGTAGATGTGAGCGATGTGCCCCCCCACGAGCCCAAAGGCCAGGTCCACGCCTTCTTTCTTGAGCTGTCGTACAACCAGTTCACCGCCGTGCATCTCCTTCATAAACGCTCCCTCTCTTCCCTTTGGTTGTTCGCTTTCTTCCCTCTTCCATGCCCTGCATAGCCGCGTCAGAGGTTGTATTGATCACGGGTATCCGGTAAAAGGTTTGGCTCTAAATGCTTGTATCAATACAGAGAAAGTCGTGTCAATTCCAGGGGGAACTTTTCTTACGGCAAAAGGTCGAATAGAATAGTTTTTTTGGCCCCATGCACGTGCGATCCCCATACGGAACCAAATATGAAAAGGTTCATGAAACTCGGCGATATTTACTTCGTACCGGTCCCACGGTTCCGGCTCGTCATTGCCTTGATCGTTGGCCTGGCCCTGCCCGCTCCCGGAGCGGCCGCCCTGCTGCTGGAGTCAGCGTGGAGCGCGAATCCCGTACGTCCTGGAAAGCCCTTCTCACTGACGGTCACGGTACGGTGGGACGGTGAGGTGAATCGTTATGTGGTTAAAACACCCCGGATCGAGATGCCGGAAGGGATCCTGAAGCATTCGGTCTCTTCGAGATCGCGTGCTGAAGGAGGGGCCAGCGTCCTTATCTACCACTGGGATCTCGTGGCCGAAAAGAAAGGGGTGTTTCCTTCGATTCCGGTGAAACTCGCTTTCCTGCGGAAAGGGGAGGAAGAATTCCAGGAGATGGAGACCGCCACCGACCCCCTGGTGGTGGACGTGGCACGCTGGATGGGCCTTCCGGCGATCACGATCGTTGTTTCCACTGCTGCGGCCCTGCTCCTTTTCGGAGGGGTTGGATGGATTCTCCTGAGGAGGCGATCAGGCATGTCCGAGCTACAGCCGCTCGCGGAAGCGGATCCCGGGATTCAGCTGCAGGCCCTGAAGGAGGAGCTGAACGCATGCCGCGTTCGGGGCGAAACCCTGTCGTTTCTGCAAACCGCAAAAAAGATACTCGAGCTTGTATCTTCAGGAGGAAATCCGGACCTCGGCGAAATCACATCCCTTTCTGAGCAGGCCCGTTACGGGAGCCTCCGGCTGGCCAGCGAGGAGATGGAGGTGTGGTACAGAAAGCTGAAACGGATGGAAACTCCCGGAGATGCAAAAAAAGGATAAGAAGCAAAGAAGCATTTTCTCAAAAGGAGGTGGAAAGGGAAATGAGAGAAAACGTGCAAGAGATCACCGACAGGGTCACGGCATTGCAGCCCAAGATCCAGGAACTCTTTTCCGAAATGGGAAAGGTCATTGTCGGGCAGCGGCAAATGATGGAACGGCTCTTGATCGGAATCCTGGCCGACGGCCACATCCTTGTGGAAGGCGTCCCCGGACTGGCAAAGACAACGGCTGTGAAATGTATCGCCCAGACCATCAACACCGGATTCCAGAGGATCCAGTTCACACCGGATCTTCTCCCTGCGGACCTGGTGGGCACTCAGATCTACCGGCCCGGCCAAGGAGAATTCGTTGTAAAGAAGGGCCCTCTCTTCAGCAATATCATCCTGGCGGACGAGATCAATCGAGCACCTGCAAAGGTTCAGAGTGCGCTCCTGGAGGCGATGCAGGAACACCAGGTGACCATTGGAGAGGAGACCTTCAAACTGGCAGAGCCCTTCATGGTCATGGCCACCCAGAATC
>CAZSUQ010000168.1:0-8830 GCA_964609935.1 uncultured Thermodesulfobacteriota bacterium
ATCCTTAAATATGAGTTCTTCCATGAATCTCCAAATGTGAACACAAGATCCCCTTTACCGGCCCTTCGTATCCTTCTCTTCCTGCTACTCATCGCTTTTTTCCTGCTCGAGACTGGCTGCAATCGGCACTTTCAGGCCGACAATGGACCTGTCCCCCCGATCGATTCAGCCCTGGATACGGACGGTGCCCGGACCGATCGTTTCAAGAAAACCACGGCAGAGAATAAGCGCCTTCTTGATGCGTTTGAGACCAATCCGTGTGGTTATCTGGAGTTATCGGGGAGCACGCACTTTTTCAACGTTACAGGCGAAGTGACCAGCCGTGTCTTACCAGGAAGCGAGATCAGAATGTTCATCACTCCAAACACCTCATTGGACCATTCGCTACATATTGTCCGAGTATGTCCACCTCTGTGGCGCGCCAGAGTAGATGAGGATGAGGAATTCGTCATCTCCGATGTTCCCCCGGGAGAATACGTCCTCCATCTTCCAATTGATTCTTTCCCCGAAGGGACCCAAGGATTTCCAATCCCCCAAGAGTTACAAGAAAAGGACCACCGCTTAGTGGTCGTCTTTCAGGGAGGAGACCCTAGCAACTCGCTGGGCGTCTTTCGGATCGAAAGAATGCACTCGAACCGGTCTTCATAGAATCCCGTCCCCTTCTTTCGCATTCTCCCACTGAAACAGACTGCCGCCATGTGCCGCTTTTCTTCCAGGGAAGGCCCGTCATCTCATACACAATCTCACCATTTGAAGAGGAGCATGGAAGATGTCGAAAAAGAAGCAGGAAAAAGCCTCGGCAATTCTTCTTTCACTGGCAGAGTGCCGCTGCCTCTCGGTGGAGCAACTCGCGGCTCTTCACTTCTCCAGTCTTCAGATGGCAAGGAAAGCAAGGAATGAGCTTGATCGGTCGGGATTCGTGGACACCATTCACGGCGGTTATGGGGGAGGCAAGGGGCGCCCGGGAATTCTTCTGTCTCTAAGCAGGAGAGGAATTGACCGGCTCGTCATGGAAGACCGTCTTCAGGGCTCCGTCAGCCCAAGTGCACTTTCCTGTCCAGGAAGAAACCTCATCAACCACCAACTGCTGCTGAACTGGGTTTGCATTCATGTGCGGAGATTGCAGGATTGCTATGCGGATTTGAAGCCGCATTTCCTCCTTGCCAATTCCCATAACATTCGCTCACGATCTAGCAAGGCCGTCGAGATCAAAGAAGCCTTCCAGTCCGGTTACCGCAGGACCACCACCATTTCTTTCATTCCGGACGGGGTCTTAAGCATTGAAAGCACCAAGCAGAAGAAGTCGCTTCTTTTCTTCGTAGAGGTTGATATGGGAAGTGAGGCCAATGTATCCGAAAAAGATGATCCGAACGACTTCCTTAAGAAGATCCGAAACTACCGTGCCTATTTCCTCAGCAAAGCGTACAAACGTTACGAATACTGGCGAGGATGCAAGTTCAATGGATTCAGACTTCTCGTTGTGACAAACACGCATGCCCGAATGGAAGCCCTTTGCCGCCTTGTTCAGATTTCACAGCCATCGGACTTCATCTGGCTTACCAGTGAACCCCTTCTCCAAAATGATGGCATTTCTCACAACATCTGGGCCAGGGGAGGTGCTCCGGGACCCCACCATTCCTCCATTCTGGGACCTTCACTGGCCAGGCCCTCCCCTATCCTGCCGATCAAGGCTTGAGACTCCCTTTCGGAATAGTATCGAAAATGCCTGCGAACTGTATCAAAAATGAAGGAATTCTGTATCGTAAATGACGTCTTTTTCGCCTTTTCTTTATCAAAACTGCCCCCTTTTCGATACTCATATCAAATTGATTTCATTACGTTATTTCAAGAGTATCGAAAGTCGACAATAATGAAGGAAGAGCATCATTGAACATTCTTAGGGGAAGATAAGGAAAAGTGACTCTCGAAGGGACTCTTAAGGGCCACCATAAGGAAGGATCTCATTCCTTGAGTCAGGGATGTTTGTCGCGGATTCGGGTCCCAGAAACAGTTTCCTGGAAGCCAGCAGCTAGGAACAGATCGAGTGTCCCGTTCCCCCATTCATACATCCCGGCGGTGAGAATCAGCTATCTGACCCGTTTCAGGAAAGAGACAATACGGACGTCGGCTATGGGGCAGACAGAGGAACATGGCGCATAGCGGGAACCCGGATTCCCATTCCAGATCCAATGTTCAAGATACCCATATAGATCTAGAATCCTGCCCTGCCAGTTGCTGCATGAGATGGCCACTTTCCCTCCGGATATAGGGGCTCCGGTTTTCTTGGACAGTGATTTGGGATAAAACCCAGAGTCCAAGGAGGGAGCCATGACACAGAAAGAGAGCAAAGCAGAAGTGCAGCAGGAAGAGGGTCGAAGGCCGACGGAAAGACCTGCAGCAGGGCAGGGTCACCCAGAGTCGCCTGGAGATTGCGGGCCACTGAAGGCCGGGGGCCGTTGGAGTCCAGGTCGCAAGAAGGGGGTTGTTCTCCGGCTGCTTCGCGGGGAGCCGGTCGATGCGGTGTCTCGGGAGGTGGGCGTGCAAATCTTCACCCTTGAGAAGTGGAGGGAGGAAGGCTTGGCCGGATTAGAGGCCGCCCTGAAGAAGCGGAAATCGGCACCGGAGCAGGTCCAACTCGATGAAGCGATGAAGCGTGTCGGAGAGCTGACCATGGAGAACGAGTTGCTCTGGAAGCGGGTTGGAGGCAAGCCTGGCCCTTTAGCACGGAGGAGATCGCAGAGATGAGCCAGACGATCTCCAAGGCCACAGGGAAGACCTACGGGGCCAAGCGGGTGTGCCTCGCATGGGACCAGGGTCGTTCTACTTTCTATGCCCGCAAACAGAGGGCCGAGGGGCTTTCCGGAGGGCCCCCGCCGGCCAAGCGGGGACCCAAGACAGAGATATCCGACGAGGAGTTGTTGAAGCTCATCCGGGCCGACCTGGCGGAGTCACCGTTCCAGGGCGAAGGGCATCGCAAGGTCTGGATGAGGCTTCGCTACGTGAAAGAGGTCCGCGTCGGGCGCATGCGGGTGCTGCGCATCATGCGTGAAAACAACCTGCTGTCTCCCCGCAGAAGCCCTCAAGGAGAGCCCAGCAAGCACGACGGCACGATCACCACCGACGCCCCCAACGAACTGTGGGGAACCGATGGGGCAAAGATCTTCACCCTCGAGGAAGGATGGGCATGGGCCTTCGTGGCCGTGGAGCATTGGAACGCCGAGTGCGTCGGACTGCACGTCACGAAGATCGGAAACAGGTTTGCCGCCCTGGAGCCCATCAGCCAGGGGCTGACCAGGCACTACGGTTCCGTAGACAAGGACGTAGCCCGGGGGCTGAGTCTGCGCATGGATCACGGTCCCCAGTACACCGCCGACGACTTCATCAATCAGGTTCGCTACTGGGGCATCACCACCAGCTTCGCCTTCGTCTCCGAGCCAGAAACGAATGGCGTCGCGGAACGATTCATCAGAACCATGAAGGAACAGGCCGTTTATGGAAGAGTCTTTCGAAATGTCCAGGAGGTCCGTGAGGCTTTGAGCAAGTTCGTCACGCTCTACAACGAGCAGTGGCTGTTGGAGAAAAACAAGGGCCGCAGCCCCAACCAGCTCCGTCAGGACTGGCTCCTTTCAGAGCATTTTCTCGAGGCTGCTTAACACAAACTTGTGTCCAGGTAACCGGATCCGGTACACTCACCAAAGAAGAATTTAGCAAATTACAAGAAGACATATTTTGTCCAAGTGAATCATTCCCTTATAATATATACGAAGTTTTACAAGGAAAAGGGTACATTGACGAAAATGGAGAAGTTGTAAAAATGATTTAAGGAAAGATAAGAACCTGAATAATTCCTTCGCCCCCAGGAATTCATATCAGTATAATCCGAGTTGAAAAGGTCTAGCAAGGAGATGATACCGGACCATGCCACAAAAATGATTATGGCCGGATAGTTTAAAGCAATTATTTATCACGACAACTGGGTTCTGTCCTCAGGGATCTCAAAACGAGATTCATGGAGGCAGGACCCTTATTTTTTAATCCCTGACGACGAGGCCACTTTGAAGAAATACCACTGGCCGGGAAACGTGCGCGAACTGAAAAACGTGATAGAACGAGCCGCGCTGTTGGCAATAGGCGATCGGTTGGAACTAAGTCTTCCCAACGATTCAAAATCCCCCTTCAGCAATCCCTTTTTCGACGTGTCCTCTCTGGATGAGATCCAACGTTGATACATAAGATACATACTGGAAGAGACCGGGAATAAGATCCGCGGCCCGGATGGCGCTGCAGAGTTACTCCAAATGAATCGCGCAACCCTTTATTCTCGTATGAAGAAGTTGGGCATGCGATAGGATCCAGGTTTAGACCTGAAACACAAGAAATTCGATTCACCCTTACGAGCGTGTCGAGAAAGATTCAGGCAAAAACAACATTCCATATTCTGCCGGGGTTAATTGCAGATATCTCCTGGAAACCTTACATCCACAAGTCATGGATACATTTTCAGATTTCATACATTTTTTCTTCATACGGCGGCTGAGTGGCGGTTGTAGATTGTCGCCAGCAAGCGATACATCGCCCATCCTCAATGTAAGGAAGCGACATGTAACCCCGAAGCGCCTGAAAACAAACGGATATCGCACAGAAGCTGGAGATTACAGGCTTTTCATGTTCGAGGGGGGGAATCGCGAGTATCAAGCGCTGTTTGCAGAACACCAGCGCTTGACGACACCAATGGTCCTGGTCTGCTTTCCGTGGCGATGAAATGCTGGAAGGACAAAGGATCACGGCCAGACTGCACCGCCAAGGGTACAGTCAGCAGGCCGCTGCATCCTTCCAAGTAGCCGTCACATCAAAGAAGTATAAAGAAAGGCAGAAAGAACCGCTATTTGTCTCCGCTGGAAAGGTGGAGTTCACATATAGGGAACAAAGGAGAACACCATGGCCTCACTAAACCCTGTAACCAAAACGAAGGCAATGAACGTTCGTCCCGAAATACCAGCGGACCGGATGTTCTTAAGAGAAATCGTTCTGCCCCAAATAGGGACCGATGACAACCTCAACCCTGCATGGAGCCCCCCGGTGGATTTCGTGGAGGACAAAAAACAGTACACCCTCTTTGTGGACGTTCCCGGCGTGAACAAGGAGGACCTGCATGTAAATCTGAAGGACGGCATCTTGTACGTTCACGGAAAGAAGATCCACGAAAAAGAGGTCCATGACGATGCCGCTACGAGATACGTTATGGAGAGATATTGCGGGAACTTCATGCGGCACTTTCACATCCATTCCGGCATCCAGCCCGGCAAAATGCGGGCGGACTACAAGAACGGGATCCTGAAGGTAACGGTTCCCAAGGACCAGAAATCCAGTACGAAATCTATTTCCGTATCGATCCGGTAGTTCCACAGGAAGTGGAGGCGGGACGTTGGGAGGCCCTCTCGATGGGGGCCTCCCAACCCGTTTTGGGTTCTGTTGCCCGGTTTCTATGGGGGTGAGAATCGCCGGGGTGCTCCGGCCGATTTCCCTTGGTCGTTTTCCGTTTTCCCGCCGTGTGAAGTCCTCGAAAACCTTCTTCACCAGATCGGTGGTCATATCCAGGGGCAGATGTGTTTCACCGGTTCAAGTGCCAGTCACAGTATAGGGATTACAGAATGCCGGGCTTTCATGTTTGAAAGAAGGATCAATCCTCCGCTTTGAGAATTCCCTCCAGACCTTCCGCGATCCCGTCGCCTCCCGGGGGTGGGTAGGGCAGGGGGGGCGTGAGCCATTCGGCCACGGCCCTGCCGGGATTGAGCCTGGATTGGAAATCGTCCGATACCAGGATGAAAAACGGTTTCACCCTGTCCAGCCCCAGGGCGCGGATTTTTCTCGTCATGCCGTGTTCGCTGTTTCCGACATTCACTTCCAGACTCTTCAGGCGGCAGGCCTTGTAGGTTACGTTCGTATGGATGATGGTCTTCCAGATCTTGTCACGGAGGTTGGAAAACGTGACCAGGTCGAAACCCTTCAGGGGAACGCCCGGATAACGGGATCCGCGTACCTGAACGATCCACTCATCCCGGTCTGGATCCTTCACACCGAACTCGAAGCCCCTTCCCTGGAGATGATACGGGATCTCGGTTTCGAACTTGGGAAACCCCCACAACTCGCGTCCCGCGGCCCGGGCCCGGGGAATGGTCACCGGCATCTCCAGTACATAGGCCCCGATCCCGTTCCAGCGTTCGCCCTTCTGCTTGAACAGGTTGGTCAGGTAGATTTTCGGGTCGGGGAGCATGGTGGGACGGACCAGGATCGTGATGGTCAGCTCTTCGTAGGGGCCGATGGTGACGTCCCGGTAGTTGTAGAAGATCAGGCTCACGATGCACTTCCCGTTGAAGAAGCGGCAGGGCACGAAGCCCGTTCCGCTCAGCAGGGGCTCCACGCGCAGGGGCTCGATGAAGTAGTTCAGGTGCCGCACGCGGGTCCTGTTGAACAGCATGGGCAGTTCCACCTCGCTCACCGAGGTCCGGGTCCGGATGCTCGGCACGTTGAAGAACGCATCCGCCCGAAACGCGTGGTAGCCCCGGATTCCGCCCGCCCCGCTCATAACATGTTCTCCTCCACCCATGCCCGGATTTCCTCCATGGCCTGGTCGTAGGGGACCCGGGTTTTCCAGCCCAGGTCCTCCCTGGCCAGGGTGGTGTCCACGTCGTTGTCCCTGCCCATTAATCCCGCCGCGCTGCGGGTGATCATGGGCCGGATTCCCAGGGGCTGGCTGATCTTCTCGGACAGAACCCCCAGGGCCCGGGCAAGCCGGTAAGGCAGGCTGAACATCGGCTTCTTTCCCAGCATGGCCGACAGGTCCGTGAGGTACTCCTTCCAGGTTACCTGCCAGTCGTCCCGGAAAAAGTAGGTCTTGCAGAAGGCGTTGTCACGGGTCCCGGCCAGGAGGAGACCGTCCACCAGATTGTCCACGTACACCAGGCTTGCACTGTACCGGCCCTGATCCAGCAGCGGTACCGGGCCTTTCTTGAACCTGTCGCCGACTTCGGCCACCCAGATACTCCCGGGGCCGGTGACGTTGGCGGGCCGCACGATCACGTAGCCGTCCGGGAAGCGGTCCGCGCAGGTCTTGACGGCTTCTTCCGCGTCCTGTTTCGCGTCGCCGTAGAAGACCCCTGTCTTGATACACAGGTCCTTTTCAGTCATCCCCTTCATGTGTCTTCCCACACCGCAGGCGGCGATGGAACTCACAAACACGAACCGGCCGGCCTGGTCTGCACAGGCCTCCAGCATGTTGCGGGTGCCGCCCAGGATCGGTCCGTAGAACTGCTCACGGGTTCCGTAGTCCAGCACCCGCGCCGCCAGATGGTAGACCACGTCGATGCCGTCCCCCACCCCGGTCAGGGTCTCGGCCCGGGTGATGTCCCCCTCCCGGATCTCACCGACGTCATCCTGAATGGGCGAGCAGTCTTCACCCGGAAACAAGAGCGCCCGGATCTCGTGACCCTGATCGGCAAGGGCGCGTACCAGCTTCCTCCCGATGAAGCCGGTGGCGCCGGTTACGAGTGCCTTCATGTTCCCTCCCTCCACCGATCTGTTGGTTGGTTCTCGAAGGAAAAGACCCCGCCTCACCCCAGCGCCTGGATTCCGGGTCAAGCCCGGAATGACGAAAAATGATGTACGCCTTGCTTTTGCGCACGGATCTGTTTCGAAGAGTTACCGACTATTCCCGGGTGAGCTGGCGGTACTTGATCCGGTGCGGCTGGTCCGCGGCGGCGCCCAGGCGGGCCTTCCGGTCCGCTTCGTACTCCGAGTAGTTCCCCGGGAACCAGTTTACGAGGCTGTCTCCCTCGAAGGCCAGGATGTGCGTGGCGATCCGGTCCAGGAACCAGCGGTCGTGGCTGATCACCAGGACGCAGCCCGCGAAGCTCTCCAGGGCGTCCTCCAGGGCCCGCATGGTATTTACGTCCAGGTCGTTGGTGGGCTCGTCCAGCAGGATCACGTTGGCCTCTTCCTTGAGGATCCGGGACAGGTGCACGCGGTTTCGCTCACCGCCGGACAGGGTCCCCACCTTTTTCTGCTGGTCGGTTCCGGAGAAGTTGAAGCGCGCCACGTAAGCACGGGAGTTGACCTCCCGGGTACCCAGCCGGAGGGTGTCCTGTCCCCCGGAGATGGCCTCCCAGATGGTGTGGTCCGGGTCCAGCACCTCCCGGCTCTGCTCCACGTACGCGAGCTTCACCGTGTCCCCGATCCGGAACGAACCGGCATCGGGCTCTTCTTCGCTGGTGATCATCCGGAAGAGGGTGGTCTTGCCCGCCCCGTTGGGTCCCACTATCCCCACGATGGCCCCGGGCGGCAGGCTGAAGGTCATGCCGTCCAACAGGAGCCGGTCCCCGTAGGCCTTGCTCACCTCCTCGGCCTGGATCACCAGGTTGCCGAGCCGGGGGCCCGGGGGGATGTAGATTTCCAGATCCCCGGCCTGCTTTTCGGTTTCCTGGCCGAGCAGGGTTTCGTACGCGCTGATGCGGGCCTTGGATTTCGCGTGCCGTCCCTTGGGCGACATGCGGATCCATTCCAGCTCGCGCTCCAGGGTCTTGACCCGCTGGGTCTCCTGCTTATCCTCCTGCTTAAGCCGCCGCTGCTTCTGCTCCAGCCAGGAAGAGTAGTTGCCCTTCCACGGGATGCCCCGGCCCCGGTCCAGTTCCAGGATCCAGCCCGCCACGTTGTCCAGGAAGTACCGGTCGTGGGTTACCGCGATGACCGTTCCCGCGTAGCGCTGCAGGTGCTGCTCCATCCAGGCCACGGTCTCTGCGTCCAGGTGGTTGGTGGGCTCGTCCAGCAGCAGGAT
>CAZSUQ010000169.1:0-8750 GCA_964609935.1 uncultured Thermodesulfobacteriota bacterium
CTCAGCTCAATGTGTCCGCGTGTCCCTGCAGCATGCGTTTGTGGCGGGCTCCATCCCCACCAGGGAGAGATCTGCAGCAAGACGAACCCGCCCGGAGAGACTCCTGCCTCACCCACGGTGAAAACAATCTCGAAATCCGCCTCAGAGCCGGCCACAAACGGTCCGTCCGGCTTGACGAACGCGATCCCCTGGCCGTCAACAGCAGAAGGGCGGCTGTCCAGGTAGGGAACGACCTCGGGCCTCGAGTCCTCTCCCCTGATCAGGTCCTTTATTCCTTTTACAGCCTCACCGAACCCCTCCCCATGTTTTCCGTCACAGGAGGTCAGAAGAGACAAGAGACAAGAAACAAGAAGGAAGAACAGGAGAACAATCTCTCTTCCCTTGCGTCTCCTAATGCTTGCTTCTTTTCGTATGTTCATGCTGATGACTCTCGGGTACAGTCTTGTGGCTCTGGCCCGCATATCGCATGAAGGTTTCTACTGCGAACGTCGTAAACACGGAACCTTCGGATTGTTCTTTGAGGTCCGGATCCGGATGGTTTTCAATACGATCCGGGCCCGATTCATGAGTATACTGGATCCCTGCCTCGCCGACCAAACGCCCCTGCCGTAAACCCGTGCAATATCCGGGTTAAAGAAGTTGCTTGAACTCGTAGGGCTTTTCTCATAAAAGGGATAGGAGGATCCTTTTTACCCGAGAGGGAGGACGCTGCAATGAAGAGCAAGGAAAGCATCACCTTTATCATCCCCTCCAACCTGAAGAAGATAAGACTCCTCACTTCCCCCATCGGGTTAAAGATCCTGGAGCACATCTCCCACTTCGTGTTCTACAACGCCGGAACGCTTCAGCTGGCCTCCATCATGAAACAGCGGGGCCATGATGTGAAGTTCGTCATCGACCAGGGCACCGGGTTCAAGCGGGAAGACGCGGATGCGGACGTTGTCTGCCTTTCACTCACCACGGCCGCTGCTCCCAGGGGCTACGAACTGGCGGAGATGTTCCGCGACCGGAAGGTCATCATCGGCGGACCCCACGCATCGGCCCTGCCCGAGGAGAGCGCCCGGTATGCGGATCATGTGGTGATCGGAGAAGGGGAACAGGTTCTTCCGGACATCATCGACGGCAGGATCACGGACAAGATCGTCCAGGGCGGGTTGATCCAGAACCTGGATGAGCTTCCCTACATGGATTTCTCCCTCCTCCCCTTCAAGCCCAAGAACTTCCCTGTCATCACGTCAAGGGGGTGCCCCTTCAACTGCAACTTCTGCGCTGTAACCAAGATGTTCGGGAAAAAGGTCCGGCTGCGATCACCCAAAAGCATCCTCCACGAGGTCAAGCATTACATGGATCGATTCGGAGAGGTGAAGAGGCTCGATCTCATATCGCCCAACTTCACGATCCAGAAAGAGCACTGCAAGGAAACATTGAACCTGCTGCTTGCCGAGGGGATTCGCCCTGCCCTGGAGATCCGGACCTCCACACACGTTATCTCAGACCCCGAGATCCCGAAGCTCCTGTCGAAATTTCCGGTTGTGTCCGTGCTCGTGGGCGCGGAGAGCTTTGAGGAGGAACACCTCAAATACTATAGAAAGGGAAGGGAAAAAGAGGATTTCCCCAAGTTCGTGAAGGTGATGAAGGACTACGGTCTGAAGGTGGTTGCCGCCTTTATCTGGGGAAACAAGTTCGACACGCCCGATTCCCTGAGGAGACTGATCGACAAGATCTATGAAATACGGCCCTCTCACTTCCAGGTGGGCATCCTGTGCCCGTTCCCCGGAACAGACCTGTACAGGGAGGTCTACGACCGCCTCTTTGTGAAGGACTGGAACTACTATGACATCATGCACGTGACCCACTTCCATCCCAGGATGGACCCTTACACCATGCAGACAGCCTGGATCAATGCGCAGAAGGACATGTGGTCCCTTTCCAACATGATCAAGAGGCGCACCGAATTCTTCTCGCCCCCCATCAACAAGCTCTTTTACTGGATCATAAGCCGGCTCGCAGAGGGCGAGTTCAAGGAGTTCCTGGAGTTTCTCCAGGGGATCGATTACCAGAAGGCCATGGAACAGGGCTCCTTTTCTCCGTCAAACCCTCCGGAGACGGCATCCAAGAAAGACATGTGACAGCTGCAACGTGCGAAGCCTCGTTCGTGAAGGACCGGTTGCCATCGCCCTCCCCTTTTCGTATCCTGCTTCTGCTCGATTTTACACTTCCTTTTTATACGGATGAACAATGGAACGGACGGAACATGAAGGATCCAAACAGAAAGAAAAAGCGAACAGAACGTAAACGTCCGGGTCCCAAGGGCCCGTTCGGTCTCTACAGACCCTGTTTCGAACATGACGCCTGCGGTGTGGGTTTCGTCGCACGTCTCGATGCGGTTCCGGACCACGCGATCATCCGGGACGCCGTGCAGATCCTGGTCAACCTGGAACACCGCGGCGCCATGGGCGGAGACCAGGCAACAGGCGATGGGGCAGGCGTTCTGGTTCAACTGCCTCACGCTTTCTTACGGGAGGCGTGCAGCGCATCCGGGATCGATCTCCCTCCACCCGGAGCGTATGCCGCAGGGATGATCTTTCTCCCCTCCGATCCCTCCATGTCCCGAAGCGCGGTGGAGGGGCTGGAGACGATCTGCAGAAACGAGGGCTGCCCGGTGATCGGCTGGAGGAACGTGCCCGTGAACCCGGAGCCGCTGGGCGAGTTCGCCCGCAACAGCCAGCCCGATATCCGGCAGGTCTTCCTCTCGGGGGACGGGCTGGAGCCGGATGCCTTTGAAAGGAAGCTGTACGTGATTCGCCGGCTGGCGGAAAAGGAGCTGGCCGCCCCTGCCGGGGAAGCGAGCGGGTTCTACATCCCGAGCCTATCGGCCCGCACGATCGTGTACAAGGGCATGCTGATCGGAACCCAGCTGGACGTGTTCTACCCCGACCTGCTTGACGAACGCTTCCAGAGCTGTTTCGCCGTGGTCCATCAGCGTTACAGCACCAACACCTTCCCCAGCTGGGAGCTGGCCCAGCCGTTCCGTTTCTCGGGTCACAACGGAGAGATCAACACCCTGCGCGGCAATGTGAACCGGATGCGTGCCAGGGAGGCGGTCTTCGAGTCCGAGCTCTTCGGCCCGGACATCGAGAAGATCAAGCCCGTGATCGTGGAGGGCGGAAGCGACTCTGCCATGCTGGACAACGCCCTGGAGCTTCTGGTGCTCTCCGGGCGTTCGCTGCCCCATGCCATGATGATGCTCGTGCCGGAAGCCTGGGGGACAAAGATCCACATGAGCAAGGACCGGCGGGCCTTCTACGAATATCACGCCACCATCATGGAGCCCTGGGACGGGCCTGCGGCCCTGGTGTTCACCGACGGCCGCTACATCGGCACCACGCTCGACCGGAACGGCCTCCGGCCCGCCAGGTACACCGTCACCCGGGACGGCATCGTGATCATGGCCTCGGAAACCGGGGTGATCGACGTTCCCCCTGACCGGATCCTCAAGCGCGGACGCATCCAGCCGGGCTGGATATTCCTGGTGGACCTCCACGAGAACCGCATCATCCCGAACAACGAGATCAAGGCGCGCGTCGCCCGCCAGAAGCCCTACCGCAGGTGGGTGCAGGAGAACCGCATCGACCTTCGCGGACTCCTGGCACCGGCGCAACCCCCTGCCGAACCGCCGGAGATCCTTCGTCAGAAGCAGAAGATCTTCGGGTACACGGAAGAGGAGCTTCGGATGCTGATCTCCCCCATGGCATCCAGCGGGCAGGAGGCCGTGGGCTCCATGGGAAACGATGCGGCCCTGGCCGTGCTGTCCGAACAGCCCCAGCTTCTCTTCCACTACTTCAAGCAGCTCTTTGCCCAGGTGACCAACCCTGCCATCGACCCCCTTAGGGAAGAGCTGGTGATGTCCCTGATGAGCTTTCTGGGACGCCAGGCAAACCTGCTTGCAGAGACGCCGGAACACTGCCGGCAGTTGAAACTCTTTCACCCCATTCTCACATCCGAGGACATGCTCAGGCTGAGGAACACGGACGATCCGCATCTTGCGGCCCGGGACATCGACATGCTGTTTCCTGCGGACGGGGACGGAGCTGCCCTTGAAAAGGCCCTGGAAGGCATGTTTGCCAGGGCAGAGGCGTCCATCGCCGAAGGAGCCTCCCTGCTGATCCTCACGGACCGCGGGGTGGACGAGGATCATGCCCCTGTTCCGGTCCTGCTGGCCGTCTCCGGCCTTCATCACCACCTCATCCGGAAAGGGCTGCGCACATCCGTGGGCATCATCGCCGAGACAGGGGAGGCCCGTGAGGTCATGCACTTCGCGCTTCTCGTGAGCTTCGGAGCGGGCGCGGTGTGCCCCTACGTGGCCCTGTCCACCGTGCGGGAGCTTGCCGAGCAGGGCCTTCTCGACGATGTGAACCGGAAACCGGAGGTAGCCCTGGACGCGTACATCACGGCCATCCGAAAAGGGCTTCTCAAGACCTTCAGCCGGATGGGGATCTCCACCCTGCGCAGCTTTCAGGGCGCTCAGATCTTCGAGGCCCTGGGACTGAACACGGAACTCGTGGACCGGTACTTTACCGGCACGGTCTCCCGCATCAGCGGGATCGGCCTGAACGAGATCGCGGAAGAGACCCTTGCAAGGCACAGAAAGGCCTTTTCCACGAACGGCCGGACCTCTCCCCTTCTGGAGGTGGGAGGCGTCTATCACATGCGGCGCGTGGGCGGAGAGGCGCACCTGCTCACCCCTGAGGCCATCTACAAGCTCCAGCAGGCAACCGTGACGGACGACTACAACGTCTTCAAGGAATACAGCCGGTCCATCAACGAGGAATCCTCCAGGGCCGTTACCCTTCGAAGCCTTCTCACGTTCCGGGAAACCACGCCGATCCCCATTGAAGACGTGGAACCGGTGGAGGAGGTCGTCAAGCGGTTCGTGACCTCGGCCATGTCGCTCGGGTCCATCAGCACGGAAACCCACGAGGCCCTTGCCATTGCCATGAACCGCCTGGGGGCGCGCAGCAACTCCGGCGAGGGGGGCGAGGATCCCGAACGCTACAAAATCCTGCCGGGCAAAGACAACCGCTGTTCCCGCACCAAGCAGGTGGCATCGGGGCGGTTCGGGGTCACCATCGAGTACCTCTCCAACGCGGACGAGCTTCAGATCAAGGTCGCACAGGGTGCGAAGCCCGGAGAGGGGGGGCAGCTTCCGAGCCACAAGGTGACCGCGGAGATCGCGCACGTCCGTCACACCACGCCCGGGGTGACGCTCATCTCCCCGCCTCCACACCACGACATCTATTCCATCGAGGACATCGCGCAGCTCATCTACGACCTGAAGATGTCGAATCCCAAGGCCCGCGTCTCGGTGAAGCTCGTTTCAGAGGCGGGCGTGGGCACCGTGGCCGCAGGCGTGGCCAAGGCCAAGGCGGACATGGTGCTCATCGCCGGCTATGACGGCGGAACCGGTGCGTCCCCGCTCACGGCCATCAAGCACGCGGGGCTCCCCTGGGAGCTGGGCCTGGCCGAGACCCAGCAGACCCTGGTGAACAACCGCCTGAGGGACAGGATCCGCGTCCAGGTGGACGGCCAGCTGCGCACGGGTCGCGACCTTGCCGTTGCCGCGCTGCTCGGGGCGGAGGAGTTCGGTTTCGGCACGATTGCGCTGGTTACGCTGGGCTGCGTCATGATGCGCAAGTGCCACCTGAACACCTGCCCTGTGGGGATTGCCACCCAGGACGTTTCGTTGAGGAAAAAGTTCCCGGGCAAGCCCGAGTACGTGGAGCGTTTCATGCGGTTCATTGCACAGGAGATGCGCGAGCACATGGCCCGTCTCGGGATGCGAACCGTGGAGGAGATGGTGGGGCAGGTGGGGATCCTCAGGGTTCGTCCCGACATCGGGAACAAAAAGGCCCGGCTCCTGGACCTGGGTGCCCTGCTCGAGCTTCCCGAGGAATCGGAGGGGTCGCCGATACGCTGCACACGGTCCCAGGAACACGAGATCCACAAGGCCCTGGACAACGAGCTCATCCGCCGAATCGTCCCGGCCCTGGACAACGGCGGGCCGGTGGTCATGGAGATGCCGGTTCGAAACATCCACAGGACCGTGGGCACCACGCTCAGCAACGAGATCTGCCGGCGATACGGCGCTCAGGGCCTCCCTGACGACACGGTGCAGCTCCTGTTCAAGGGAACAGCCGGCCAGAGCCTGGGCGCGTTTCTTGCCCCCGGCGTGACCATTCGCGTGGAGGGGGACACCAACGACTACCTCGGCAAGGGGCTCTCCGGCGGAAGGATCGTGCTGGTCCCGCCGGCGGAAGCTTCCTTTGACCCGGGTGCCAACATCATCGCAGGCAATGTGGTGCTGTACGGCGCAACCGGAGGAGAGATCTTCATCCACGGCCGGGCCGGGGAACGCTTTGCCATCCGCAACAGCGGTGCCCGTGTGGTGGTGGAGGGGGTGGGCGACCACGGCTGCGAGTACATGACAGGGGGAGTCGTCGTGGTTCTGGGCCGAACCGGCAGGAACTTTGCGGCCGGGATGACAGGCGGGATCGCCTACATCTACGACGAGTCCGGATTCTTTGACACGCGATGCAACCTGGATTCCGTGGACCTGGAAACGGTCTGGACACAGAAGGACCAGGGGGAGCTCCGCTCCCTGCTGGAGGCCCACCTGAAACACACGGGAAGTCCCCGGACGGAGAAGATCCTCAAGGACTGGGAGGCGTGCCTCCCCCTGTTCGTCAAGGTCATGCCCATCGACTACCGGAAGTCCCTGGAGCGGATGCGGATGCAGGAGGAGCGGGACCAGGAAACCATCTCGGCAACGGAAGAGGTTTACCATGGGCAGGCCTGACGATTTCATGCGGTACCAACGAAGGGACCCGCCGGAGCGTGGCGCTGAAGACCGCACCCGGGACTACAGGGAGTTCGTGGGCTTCCTGGACAGGGAGGAGATGCACAGGCAGGCTGCGCGATGCACGGACTGCGGCATTCCGTTCTGTCATCAATTCGGGTGTCCGGTAAAGAACCTGATCCCGGACTGGAACGATATGGTCTACCGCGGGCAGTGGAAACGGGCGCTGGACCTTCTGCACGCCACCAACAACCTGCCTGAGGTCACGGGAAGGGTCTGTCCGGCTCCCTGTGAACCGGCCTGCACCCTGGCCATCAGCGAGCCGCCCGTGCTCATCAAGCACATCGAGTTTCAGATCGTGGAGAAAGGGTGGCAGGAGGGGTGGATCCTGCCCCAACCCTGCACGCTTCGGACCGGGAAGAAGGTTGCCGTCATCGGCTCCGGGCCTGCCGGCCTGTCGGCGGCCCAGCAGCTTGCCCGCTGCGGGCACGAGACCGTGGTGTTCGAGCGTGCCGACCGGGCGGGAGGGCTTCTCCGTTACGGGATCCCTGACTTCAAGCTTGAGAAGCCGGTCCTGGACCGGCGCCTGGAACAGATGCGTGCCGAAGGCGTCATCTTCGAGACAGGGGTGGAGGTGGGGCTGGACCTGTCGGTGCGCTACCTGAAAAGGACCTTTGACGCGGTTCTCCTGGCCGTCGGTGCGGGGATGCCGAGGGACCTGAGCATACCGGGCCGCGGGCTGGACGGGATCCATTTCGCCATGGAGTTCCTCACACAGCAGAACCGGCGAAACGCGGGTGACGTGATTCCAGGCGAAGAGGGGATCAGCGCCTCGGGAAAGCATGTGGTGGTCATCGGCGGCGGCGATACGGGATCCGACTGCATCGGCACCTCACGGAGACAGGGGGCAAAGGAGATCACCCAGATCGAAATCCTTGCCAGGCCCCCCGAGGAGAGGACGGACGACAACCCCTGGCCTACCTGGCCGCGCGTGTTCACCACCTCCCACTCGCAGGAAGAGGGCTGCAACCGGATGTGGAGCGTGGCCACCAAGGAGTTCATCGGGGAGAAGGGTCAGGTTCGCAAGCTTCGCTGCGTGCGGCTGGACGGGTCCTTCTGCAAGGAGAGCGGCCGGCCCGTGAGCAAAGAGATGCCGGGCTCCGAGTTCGAGATCCAGGCCGACCTGGTCTTCCTCGCCATGGGCTTCCTTGGCCCTGAGACAGGGCCCCTGACAGAGGGCTTCGGCCTGGATGCCGACAACAGGGGAAACCTCTGCGTCAACACAGGTTTCATGACCTCGGCACCTGGCGTCTTTGCAACAGGCGACTCGGTGATGGGGTCCTCGCTGGTGGTCCGTGCCATTGACCACGGAAGGCTAGCGGCCGCTGCGGTGGACCGGTATCTGTCAGGGCAATAACCACTTACGGCCCGACTCCCGGCAACAGGAGCGCAGCCAGAATCGCAATGATGACGATAATTTCTGCAAGGTATCCGATGGATACGATGCGTCCGCCTTCACCCATTGCGATACCGCTGCCTACAGCCACGTCGATGAGGCCCGGGATCGATGGGGTGCTTTCCTTGGACCAGTTCGCCCCGTTGTAATGCCATATGACCCCCTTCCCGGACCCGGTGACTCCCGCAGCATAGACGTTGCTGCCCGAGGTTCCACTCATCCCGTAAAAGGTTGTATCCGTTATGCCGGCGTTCATATCGGTCCAGGAACTGCCGTTGAATCGGTGGATCTCGCCCAGCTCGTCGGCGCCGAAGGCCTCGTTGCAGTTGGAAGGGTTGAACCAGGCTGCCGTAAGGAAAAGATGTTCCGGTTGAAAGAAATAGGTGTCCACGGGGGGGGTGAGATCGTTGTCCGTGTGAAGGATGGTCCCGCTTTCGG